>JASGCJ010000001.1:11117-30058 GCA_030054195.1 Minisyncoccota bacterium | reverse complement strand
GTTTCGCCTACGGAGAAAGGAGGGAAGTTGTAGTGAAGGATGAAGCGTTTGCTGTCGGATCCGCCCGTATAGGCGTCGATCTGCTGGGCCTCGTCTAACGGTCCTAGGGTAGCCAAGCAGATGGCTTGGGTCTCGCCTCGTGCGAAGAGAGAGGAACCGTGGGAGCGGGGAAGAATACCGACTTCAGCCGTGAGATTGCGGACCTGGTCGGCGGGGCGTCCGTCGCAGCGTTTGTTTTTATCCAGAATGCTGGTGCGGAACGCTTTTTTCTGGAGATAGTCGAACGCTTGGGAGATTTCGAAGGAAGTGGCTGTGGGAAACTTTTCTAAGATCTTCGCTTTGACCTCGTCCTTGAGAGTTTCGACGGCTTTGTAGCGATCGACTTTCGAAGGCTGATAAATGGCGGCTTCGATCCGAGATCCCGCCACGCTGTAGGCGACCTCGAGGAGTTCGTCTTTCACGAGAAGAAGGGGGGCCTGGCGTTTCTTTTTTCCGTGGGACGCAGCCAGCTCTTTTTGAATCTTGATGATCGGCTGAATGGATTGCTGGGCGAACTCGAGGGCAGCCTTGAATTCGGCTTCGGGTAGTTCTTTGGCACTGCCTTCGATCATGAGAGATTCGTGTTCCGTGCCAACGTAAACGAGGTCGAGATCGCTCTCGGCGTTCTCGTTATGGGTGGGATTCGCGACAAATTTTCCCGCAACGCGTGCAACGCGAACGGCGGCGATGGGTCCAGCCCAAGGGATGTCGGAGACCATGAGGGCGGCGGAGGCGCCGTTGAGAGCAAGAATATCGGGATCGTTTTGGCCATCGGCGCTAAGAAGGATGGCGATGACTTGAGTGTCGTAAAAATAGCCTTTGGGAAAGAGGGGGCGAAGGGGGCGATCGATCATCCTGCAGGTGAGGATCTCTTTTTCGGTCGGACGACCTTCCCGACGGAAGTAACTTCCGGGGATGCGGCCTACAGCGGCGGCTTTTTCCTTATATTCAACGGTGAGAGGGAAGAAGTCTTGGCCGTCTTTGACTTTCGTGGCCGAGACTGCAGTGACGATGATGACCGTTTCGCCCATGGTGACGAGGGCAGCGCCGTCGGCGAGTTTGGCGAGTTTGCCGGTTTCGATGTGAAGGTCGCGGTCGCCCAAGCGGGCAGTAAGGGTTTTGTGGTTGGAGCTCATAGTTGGATGGGTTCTGTGGGTCGCAACAAAGCATAGCCCAGATCGAGGAAAGATCGGGATAGGTGAGGAAGCCAAGGACCAGCTCGGGTGGCTTTCAGAGGACACAGCGGAGGCCAGGGAGCCTGCGTGGTGTCATCTGCTCAGCTCGGGCCGTTCAGAGAGTTCCCGCTCGGAGGGACTTGCTGGTTAGTTCTGGGTGGGGTTTATTTCCTCAGTTTCAGTTTTTCTAGAAGAGTACGATACCGTTTGGGCTCCGTGCGGTGGAGGTAGTCCAGAAGACGACGACGGCGGCTGACCATAGAAAGAAGGCCACGACGGGATGCGAAGTCTTTTACGGAGTTTTCGAGGTGAGTGGATAGATGGTTAATACGTTCTGTGAGGAGAGCGACTTGGACATCAGAAGAACCGGTGTCTTTTTCGTGGAGCCGATTTCCTGTGATGATCTTGCTTTTTGTCTGCCGAGCCATAAGAAGAAAACCTTATGCAAAAAGGATTTCGAGTCAATGCTAGATGCTGGGCTTTCCTTTGTGGTTGGATGGGGGTGGGGGGATTGTGGGCAGTGGAGATCCCGTTACGCAATGGGACGGAGGAAAAAGTGGGGGTACAGGAGATAAAAGTCGGGGGGTGGAAAGAGGATCTTACGAGAATGGGGTTTGAGGTGCCAATCGAGGAGATCGACCAAGGGCAGATTGTTGGACAGAAGTGGCTGATTGCGGGAGGGAGGCCGGGTTTTTTGGGGGCGAAGGTATTTTTTCTGGCATCCGGGGAGCCGGAGAAGGTCGCAAAATCAATTTTTCTCTTTGACCCGACTGGGGGAAAAACGCTCCCGTGGAAAGGTTCTGGAGCGGTTAAGATGTTTCAGAAAATATCTCGACCCTCTGTGGATTCTGATTGGAGCCGATTCCGAGAGGCTTTGGGGGGGCTGCCTTTTGACACGATACTCCAAGTCCAAGATCAGAAAGAGGGAAAACTCCATTTGCATCCGGAAGAAATCGTCCAGATCACGCAGGGGAAGGTGTCCGGTTGGGTTTCGGTTTTGATGAAGCTTGTCCAGACCTTCCACCGAGGAGGTTGGAAAGAAACGATCGGGGTGCCATCAGGGGCGGAAGCTGAGGTGGATTTCGATGCGGAGTTGCGGGAAGTTTTAAAAGAAAATGGCCCTGTTCGGGATGAGTTTCGACGGTTGTTAACCGCTTTGGCTTATGGGGGGAAGGACGAAAAAGAGAAAATTGAGGTGAATGATTATTGGCAGTTGATGGAGGTGGATAAAACACCAACGGTAGCTTTGGGATGCGGGGTGGCGCGGTCCGGCATTGGGGGGAGGTGGGAAGTGGCGGATATGAACTATTATGTTTCCAGCGGCTATTTTGGATCGATCAGTTTTTACGGGGTTTGGCCGTATTCGGAGGGGCGGTCGCTGGTTTGTCGGATGGATGTGGTGCAAACCGATCCGAGTCAGTTGGCGCAAGCGACAGCTAGGATGGTGGCGGAGGGGATGTTTATGCGGGAGGTGCGGGGGGCATGCGAAGAGATCAAGCGACAGATCAATCCTTAGTCCGTTTCCGATCTTAATTTTCTATTGGATTTTACAAGTAAATCTATATTAACTATCTTATCTTGAAAGATGGGTTTTATTTTAAACTGCTGTTTATCATAGCTTTAGGGCTATTTAATTCAGCTTTTGTTGAGGCGCAAGAGCCTGGACCTGGGCCTATTTCGCCTGAGGGGGAGATACAAGACCCGTTGGCGCCGGTAAGGTTGGCGCCAGGGCGGCAGGCGTTCGGACCGGCGAAGAGTCAGACAACAGAGGATTGGGATTTCGAAGTGGGGGCAGATTACGGTTATGTGGCGTCGGCGAGTTTGAAGCAGGGCTTAGGAACGGTGACAGAGCAGTCGGCAGAGGTGGGGGTGTTGGCGAGTCGAAAAATTGCGGATGGGTTGGTGGGGATTGTGGGGGGCGATTGGCAGACTTTTTCCTTTGGGTACAGCGGATCGAATATTCCCCTCCCGCAAAATCTGCAGGGGTTGAATGCAATTTTTGGGGTGGATGTGCAGTTGGACGAGGCGAGCGAATGGCTCATGCGGATTCAGTTGGAACCGGGCGTTTACGGAACATTGCAAAGCATCGGTTGGCATCAGGTAAACATGCCGGGTGTGGCAGCGTTCACGAACATCGTGAATGAAGATTTTCAGTGGTTTATTGCGGTTCGGGTGGATGCCTTTCAGTTCTTTCCTGTGATTCCCGTGCCCGGAATCCGATGGAGATTTGCCAAGGATTGGCTGTTGAACGGAAGTGCGCCTAAGCCGACAATTGATTGGAGTCCTACCGAGGACATCCGACTTTTTGTCGGTGGGGATATTTTAAATTTGAATGCCCGATTGGCGGATAGTAATCCGGAGGTTTTGGGGAATCGGAGTTTGGCGGGGGCGTTGGTGAACTATTTTGAAGCTCGGGTGGGAGGAGGGATCGCGTATGAGGTTTCTCCCGGTCTTTCGTTGCAGGCAGAGGGGGGCGCGATGGTTTGGAGGACGTTCGATTTCCCAAGACTCAATAATAACGTGAACAGCACGATGGCACCGTATTTTCAGATTGCGTTACGAGGGCAGTTTTAAAAAAGACGACGTTCGGCGAGAGAAGTTGGCAGAGTGAGCATGGGGTGGGTAGAATAAAAAAATGAAATTTGTGCCAGCGTGCGCGTGGCTGATTGGTGTTGGCCTTGTTTGCATGGTCGAGGCTGAGGAGGAGGCGCCCAAGGAGGAGGTGGTAAATGAAGGGCCTAATCTTCAGGCGGAAACGGGAGCGAGAAAAAATATTACGTTAGGGGCGATGTTTCGGGAGGAGTTTAAACAGCAGGACGGTGTACAGGAGCTGAGGTGTGGGGTGATGTACAAGGTGGAGGCGTCGGGAAAAGGAAAGACGCCTAAGTTGAGTGATTGGATCAAGGTAAATTATGCTGGCAAGCATGTGGACGGCAGGGTTTTTGATAAATCGAAGGAGGGAGAGCCGGCGCGATTGCGGGTGGATCGGACTGTTCCTGGTTGGCAGGAGGTGTTGCCGAGAATGAGGGAAGGAGACAAGTGGGAGGTGGTGATTCCCTCTCAACTTGGTTACGGAGCGAAGGGAACGGGAGCTGGCAATATTGGAGCGAACGAGACATTGGTTTTCATAATTGAACTGGTGGAGGTAGAGGATCCCTCGAAAAAGGCTGAGGCAAAACAGCCGTAAGGGGATTTAAAGAATCAGCATGGCATCGCCAAAGCTGAAGAATCGGTACTTTTTTTCAAGGGCGTGTTGATAGGCGCGGAGGGTGAGTTCTGGGCCGGCGAACGCGGCAACAAGGAGAAGAAGAGTCGAGTGGGCGAGGTGGAAGTTCGTGAGTAGGCCGCCCACGCGTTTAAATTCGTAGGGGGGGTAGATAAATGCCGAGGTGGTGCCCTGATGGGGATCGAGGGAGGGGGCAGATTCGAGGACACGAGCGGAGGTGGTGCCTACGGCAATAAGCTTTTTGGCGGCAGCGGCTTTTTCGGCGAATCCAGCTGGGATCTCATAGTGTTCCGTGTGCATGGGGTGATCACGAAAATCCTGGGTTTTGATGGGTCGAAAAGTTCCGAGACCTACGTGGAGAGTGATAAAGGCGTGGGGAAATTGAGCGAGGAGTTCGGGTGTAAAGTGGAGGCCGGCGGTTGGTGCGGCCACGGAGCCCGGGGATTGGGCATAGGTGGTTTGGTAGTCGATGGGGTCGGTGGTTTGGAAGTCGGGTTGTCCGTGGGCTTTTCGGGATTTGAGGATATAGGGAGGGAGAGGAGGTAGGCCGTACTGGTCTAGGTTGAGGGAATTACCTAGTACGTGGAGAACGATCTGGCCACCGGGGATAGATTTTTCAACGCGAAGCTGGGGAGTAGGGCTGGTGGGGGTAAGGCCGGGGATGGGGTCGGGCGATAGGAGGGTACCGGGTTGAAGTCGTTTGGAGGGGGTGCCGAGGGCGGTCCACCAACCGGGGCTAGTTTCCTCGAGAAGGAGGAGTTCAGTTCGGTTTTGGGAGCAGATAAGGCGGGCGGGGATGACTTTCGAGTTATTGAGCACAAGAAGGTCAGTGGGGGAAAGGAGGGAGGGGAGGTCACGAATCGTTCGATCGGTCATTTCACCAGTTGCTCGGTCAATGTGAAGGAGGCGGGCGGAGTCGCGGGGATGAGCGGGGGAGGTGGCAATTCGATCCGGTGGGATGGGAATGGAAAGGAGTTCCTGTAGGGCGACGGTGCTCATGGTGGTTTGACAGAGTGTGCAGCGTGGGGCACATTTTACCCATGCGAAAAATCATTCACGGGCTAAAAAAATTAAAAGCAAATTCATTTACTCTCGTCGAACTTTTAGTGGTTATCAGTATCATTGGTCTCTTGGCGGGGTTGGCCGTTCCTGCAATTCAAGGTGGTTTGGATAAAGCGAAGCAGCAGGTTGACGTTTCTAATATCCGTCAATGCGGCATGATAGCTTTTAGTTATGCAAATGATAACGATGGAAATTATAGTGGAACCAACACCAACTCAATTTCTTCAACAATCTTTTTCACTAATCTTGTAAGTCTTGGCCTTCTTAACAGCACCAAAATATTGGCTGGGAACGGCTACACGGCTGCTTTATCAACAAACAATATTTTAGCTAACAACATTGCTTGGGGCTATAATAGTCCCTTAACGACCTCCGATGATGGCAACCTTCCTCTTTTTATTTCAAAAAACTTTGGCGTGGGAACTACCTTCTCAAATGTTTCCATTGCCTCGTCTACTGTTGGTTGGAAATCAAAGGGAATTGTAGTGTACCGGGTCGGTAACTCTGCTGAGTTTATCAAGCCAGGCACAGGTGGTTCAAGCGCGGGATCAGTGACAATTAGTGGCGTAATTAGCAACGCGTCCGGTGCTTCAATCAGTATACAATAAATTTATTTTGGCTCTACGCGGCGCAACGCGTCTGCCAATTGGCTGATTAATTCAGTATAGCTTGTCCAGCGGGAAGAGGTTTTTTTCGCTAAGCACCTGTCTAAAGTAATGACTGTTTGCTCTTGGGCATCCGAGCAAAAACTGCGCAGAGGTGGGGGACGATCTGAAATATGTCTTTTGGCAACTTCTTCTGCTGTTTCGGCTTCGAAAGGAGGTCTCCCCGCCAAGGCATGGTAAAGGGTGGCTCCGAGGGAATAGATATCACTTCGAATATCCTCTGGTTCACGAAGAAGTCTTTCGGGAGATACATAGTAGGGTGTTCCCCAAATCTCGTCTTGCTGGCCGAGCGCCGAGCGCGCTCCTGCGGCTAAGCCAAAGTCGGCCAATTTGGGAATATTTCCTCTCCCGAAAAGGATATTGCCCGGCTTAATGTCGCGGTGAATTAGGCCGGTTTCTTCATGTGCGAATTGGAGGGCAGAGGCAATTCCCAATCCGATTTCAAGAACCTCCTTTTCGGGGATTTTTCCCTTCGACTGCATCGAATCCTCAAGGCTGGGCTGGTCCAAATGCTCCATCACCAAGTAAAGACGACCATCCTGTTCGCCCAAGGTGAACACGCGGATGATATTGGGGTGGGCAAGAGATGCGGTTACCTCAACCTCCTCAAGAAACTTCGTGGAGAACGAAGGATCTTCTCCTAAATCGGAGCGTAAAATCTTCAGGGCAACGTGGCGATTCAATCCACTATCTTTGGCTAGGTAAACTGTGCCCATTCCCCCTTGACCCAATTCTCGCTCCAACTGGTAATTACCGAACGTCTGCCCAATTGCAATGGAATTTGACTCCATACCCTTATCTTGCATGATTCGTGTGCAAGGGGCGAGTTCGTTGGCTTGCCTTTGGGGCATTTAGTTACTAGCTCAAGTATATGCCAATAAGCGTTGTTACTGGGGGGGCGGGCTTCCTCGGCTCCCATCTCGTCGATCGCCTTCTTAAAGAAGGCCATGAAGTTCTCGCCCTGGATAATCTTCTGACAGGCAATGAACGCAATCTCGATCATTTACGAGGTGAAAAAAGATTCCGTTTTCTTCGGCATGATGTGACCAAGTTTATTGCGGTGGAGGGGCCGGTAGATTATGTCTTTCATTTTGCCTCGCCTGCCAGCCCGATCGATTATCTGGAGTTGCCGATCCAAACCCTGAAGGTGGGTTCCCTTGGTACTCACAACGCTTTGGGCTTGGCCAAGGCAAAAGGGGCGACCTTCCTGCTTGCTTCGACCAGCGAATGTTATGGGGATCCACTCGTTCATCCGCAAAAAGAGGACTATTGGGGGAACGTAAATCCGATTGGACCTCGCGGGGTCTACGACGAGGCGAAGCGCTTTGCCGAGGCGATGACCATGGCGTACTACCGATTCCATAAGGTGAACACAAAGATTGTTCGAATCTTCAACACCTACGGACCTCGAATGCGTTTGCGGGATGGGCGGGTGGTGCCAGCTTTTGTCGGTCAGGCATTGAGGGGAGAACCGATGACCGTGTTCGGTGAGGGGAGCCAGACGCGAAGCTTCTGTTTTGTGAGCGATCTGATTGATGGAATCTACCGTCTTTCCCAATCAAACTTTCATGAACCCGTGAATATTGGGAATCCTCTCGAACTGACAATCCTAGAGTTTGCGGAGCGGATCCGACGGATTACAGGAGCAAAAAGCACGATTGTAAAAAATCCTCTTCCTGTAGATGACCCAAAGCAGCGCCAGCCCGATATCACCCGGGCTCGAACAATTCTGGGTTGGGAACCTAAAGTTTCGCTGGAGGATGGCTTGCGAGAAACAATCCAGTGGTTCAAAAATCATTTGGACTCCCCTCCTAAGGCATGAGGATTTGTCTCTGTATATGGGGGATGTTCTGGGGGTTTTTATTATCCTGCAACGCGGTTGAGTTGACTCAGACGAATGCCACTCCGTCCAGTGAGGAGGGTAGGTATCGAAGTGCGCTGCTATTTGCCAGCGTCGTGGAGATGATTCGGGATGAGTACTTGGAGATCGAAAAGACCGACTATGACAAAATGACCTATGCCGCGTTACGAGGATTGCTGACCTCGTTGGATCCGCACAGCCAGTTTCTGGATCCAGAACACTATAAAATGATTCGAACTGAGACGGAGGGGCAATTCGGCGGTTTGGGAATTTCGGTGGGAATGGTGGAAAACCAACTTACGGTCAATGTGCCGATTGAAGGGGGACCTGGCTTTCGAGCGGGCCTTCTTCCTGGGGATCGGATAGTGAAAATTGAGAGTAAAGGAACACAAAAACTGAGCTTGGGGGAGGCCATACGATTGCTCCGCGGCCGGCCAGGTGTTCCGGTTCAACTTTCGATCTACCGTCCTAGCGAACAAAAGACTTTCGAGCTTTCCGTGGTTCGAGAGATGATTCAAGTGCCTACCCTGCAGGAGACAAAAATGATTTCCTCCTCGGTCAGCCAAGGGGAAAAGATTGGGTATGTGCGCATAACCCAGTTTGGTGAAAAAACTCCCAAAGAGTTTGATGCAGCCATGGCCCAATTGGGAAAGGAAGGTGCCACGGCCCTGGTACTTGATCTACGAGATAACCCTGGCGGATTAGTGGATGCGGCCGTGGAAGTGGTCAGTCGATTTGTGCCCGGGGGAACACTGGTTGTGGCTACAGAGGGGCGCAAGGCGGGTTCGAGTCAGCAAAAGTATCTTTCTCGTAATGTGAACCTTCGAATCCGGTGGCCAACGGTTGTTTTGGTGAATGGAAATACGGCAAGTGCAGCGGAAATCGTCGCGGGAGCCCTGCAGGATCTCGGTCTGGCAGTGATTGTTGGGGAAACCACTTTTGGGAAAGGGTCTGTCCAAACCGTCCAACGCGTGGATCCCAGTGTCATTCCCGATGTGGGAGTTCGTCTGACAACGGCCCACTATACGACTCCATCCCGAAAAAAAATTAATGGTGTGGGAATTGAGCCGGATGTAGTCGCGCGCCTTACTCGAGAGGAGGAGGAGGCGATCTTTCAAAAGCGGAGTCCAGGGTTGAAAAAAAATCAAGATCCAGAGGCTGAAGCGAATGATGAGCCGCTGGACCGTGCGATTGATCTTTTGCGGGGATGGAAAGTCGTCAAACGACGTCTAACACCCGACCGTTCTTCCTAGTCCCGTGGCCCTCCGCACCCTTGGCATCGAGACCTCCTGTGATGAGACGGCCGTGGCTGTCCTTGAAGCGGATGAACAGGGCTGTCGGCTTCTGGGTGAGGCGTTGGCGACCCGCCCCCAAGAGCACGCGGAACTTGGTGGGATTGTTCCCGAATTGACCGTTCGTCAGCATCTTGAGCTTTTGCCCAAACTGCTCGAGGAAGCAAAGAGTAGGTCTGGGGAGGGAAAGATCGACGGAGTCGGGGCAACTGCGGGTCCTGGTTTAGCTCCTGCTCTTCTTGTGGGTCTGTCTTTTGGAAAGGCATTTGCATGGGCTCAAAAGACCACCTTTCACGCTATCAACCATCTGGAGGGTCACCTTTACAGTCCATTTGTCTCCCAAGGAAAATGGCCGAAATATCCTCACGTGGCGTTGATTGTGAGTGGTGGGCATACCTTGCTGGTCGAAGCCACAGGACCAGACAAAAGAAAAATCTTGGGGACGACGCGAGACGATGCTGCGGGGGAGGCTTTTGACAAACTCGCTCGAATGGTTGGCTTAGGATATCCAGGGGGAGCGGCTCTGGAAAAAGAGTCGCGGGGGGGTGTCAGGGGGCGGGTGTCTCTTCCCCGGCCGATGAAAGGAGCAGAAAGTTGTGATTTTAGTTTCAGTGGCTTGAAAAATGCAGCTCGGCTACTTCTCGAGAAGAATCCGAGACTTGCAGTCGAGGGAGGCGCGCGATCTGACTTTTGTGCTGAGGTGCAAGCAGCCATTACTGAATCTTTGGTGGATCGATCTGCGAAAGCTTTGGATCAAACGGGAATACGTACTTTCACGGTTAGTGGTGGAGTGAGTGCCAATCAAGGGGTGCTTGAGGCCTTAAAAAAAATGGCGGGGCAGAGGGGATGTGATTTTCAGTGCGCCACAGGGGGTTGGAATACTGATAACGCTTCCATGATCGCAGCAGTCGTAGCTCGGCGCGTTTTGGACGGTCAATCCTCCGACTGGGAGGCGGATGCCGATCCGCGCTGGTCGGTTGCGCGTTAGAGTGGGGTTAACCAAGCTGGAAGTGAAGGAAGTTGCGTCGACTGGTAAGCCAGAGAAAGCACGGGGAGACGAGTCAGTTGCTCTAAAAGTGCGGGATTTGTGATTGAGGATTCATCTGGTTTCGGGGTCGTGTCGTTAAGAACTACCCCGAGAAGGGTGAGGTTGGATTGGCGTATCGAATCAACTGTTAAAAGGGTGTGGTTTAGGGTGCCCAAAGAATTTCGAGCCACCACGACAACAGGAAGAGATAATTCTTGTGCCCACTCCCGAATTCCCAAGCTGGAGTCCAAAGGAACACGCCATCCGCCCGCTCCCTCTACCAGAAACGGCCCTTGATAGTTCTGAGCCAGTTTCTCCATTCGCTCACGAAGGATTCCCCAAGGAAACGGACGACCCTCCACCATGGAGGCAGCGTAGGGGGAGAGCGGAGCAGAAAAGTGTACTGGATTGATTTCGATTGGAGAAATTTCACCTCCCGTAGCCTCCGAAAGGAGGATTGAATCACTCCGGTCACCAGCTGATATGGGCTTAAGGGGAATCGCAGGAACCGATCTTTTGCGAAGTGCGCGGGTAAGGAGTGAAGTGAAGTAGGTCTTCCCAACTCCCGTGTCAGTTCCTGTGATAAAGATACCCTTCATGAGCCAAGTTCCTGTGCGATGGCCTGATGAAGAGCGTCAACCATCTTTTCCAATTCCTCAGGGCGCGTGCAGTAAGGGGGGATAAGGACAAGAACATCACGAATGGGGCGGGTGATAAGCCCAAATTTTCTTGCGGTATGGCAGATATTGGCGCCGAGTCTCTTTTCGGATTGGAAAGGAGTTCGAGTCGCTCGATCCGCGACCAGTTCGATCGCAAGGATAGCACCCTCTTGGCGAACATCACCCACATAGGGATGCTTCCAGAAGGTTGAAGAGAGTGTAGAAAGATTCTGAACTAGCCTCTCCCGTTTCTTTATCTCTTCGGAGGATTCTAAAAGATCCAAACTGGCAGAAGCGGCCGAGCAACCCAGCGGGTTTGCGGTATAGCTGTGACCATGGAAGAAAGTTCGATTTATATCGCCACTAAACGACTGAAAGATCTCCTCTGTAGTTAGCGTCGCAGCAAGGGGGAGGTAGCCACCAGTCAGTCCCTTCGCCAGGGCCAGCACATCAGGTGTTACTTCCTCCGCATGGGAGGCTAGGGAGGTTCCAGTCCGGCCAAAGGCGGTGAGTACTTCATCAAAGAATACTTTTGCACCAACCTTACGTGCTGCTGTTGCCGTACGTTTGGCGTAACCATGAGGATGCATAACCATTCCTGCGGCACCTTGAACCCGAGGCTCTAAAACCCAAGCTGCTAATCGATCTTCTGCGTGTTCGATTGCCTCTTCGGCCATAGATGCGCATTCGAAATTACACTTTCGGTATGAGCGGGCATCTGCTTGCTCGGGCTTGGCACGATTGAATGGGCATCGATAGCAGGCAGGAGTCATAACTTTCTGAGTCGGGAAAAGAACGGGTTGAAAGTGGTGATGAAACGTAGGGCTGTGGCTGAGACTCATCGCACCAACGGTATCGCCGTGATAAGCGCCTTGAGGTGAGATGAACTGAGTTCGCTGCCCTTGACCGTTTTGAGCGAAGGACTGAAGAATCATTTTGAGGCCTGCCTCAATCGCGGTTGAACCATCATCCGAGAAAAAAACGCGATTTAGGTTTGGAGATTCGGAAGAAAGTCGGGTGTATCGAAGTAGCTGCTGGGCAAGGTGGACAGCGGGCTCATGAGTCAGTCCGAGAAATGAGGAGTGCGCGATGCGGTCGAGTTGAGACTTTATAGCTTGATTGATCTTGGGATGGGCGTGCCCATGGAGATTTGTCCAGATCGATGAGTTTCCATCTAGGTACCGCCTGCCGTCGCTTGCAATAAGCCAAGCCCCTTCACCTGACGCAATGGAGAGGGGTGAATGGTCAGGACCCAGCCAAAGTGAATTTGGGGTGAAAGGATGCCAGAGGTGTTGCTGGTCGATCTGTGCGATTTCTGTAGGAGTCACGATTTTGGAAGTGCTTTAAGTGATTCGGCAAGTAGCCCGATTTCTGACTCAGAGTGTCGAGCCGATAGGCTGATCCTAAGTCGAGCCGTCCCGGTGGGCACCGTAGGTGTGCGGATCGCAGGAACCTCTAAGCCTTGGTCTTTCAGAATCTTTGAAGATGCAGTAGCGTCTGAGTTTGTTGTGCAAAGAATGGGATGAATCGGACCGAGCTGAGTGGATGTGGATTCAGAACGGAAAAGAGTGATGTTTTTTCGTAGTGTTTGGCGTAGATGTTCTCCTTCTGTTGATCGGATGATCGACAGGGCAGTAAGAGCAGCACGAGCGGAAGCTGGGGGCAGAGCGGTGCCGAAAAGAAAGGTTCTAGCCTCATTGAGAAGGTGATCGATAATCTTGGCTTGGCCCGCAATAAATCCGCCAGCGGAGCCAAGGGCTTTTCCCAGTGTGCCCATTTGTAAATCGATTGCGGAGGTTAGTCCAAGTTCTGCGGCTCGTCCTGACCCCTCTGGGCCGCAGATTCCCCCCGCGTGAGCTTCATCCAGTAGTAACCAAGCTCCAGCTTCTGATTTGAGGCGAATGATTTCCTCCAGTGGGGCAAAGTCCCCATCCATTGAGTGAAGGGATTCGACTACGAGAAGGATCTTTCCGGTGGGATTCACCTTGCGGGTTGAATCGAGCATTTGCCTGAGAGCAGACATGTCTTGCCTAGGAAATAGGCGAAGACGCGCCTCAGAAAGCTTGGCCCCATCAAATAGGCAGGCATGCGCGTTTCGCTCCAGCAAGATGGTGTCGCTAGGGCCCACAAGGGCAGGAATCACCCCCAGAGGAGTAAGGTATCCCGAAGCAAAAAGAAGCGCCCGCTCACTTTGTTTCCATAGTGCCAAGGCAGACTCAAGACTTTGATGTTCGGGGCAAAGACCTGCAAGAAGGCGGGCAGCTCGCGCACTCGTGCCGTGTTTCTTGATGGCCTCTTGGGCGGACAGTAGGACAGCGGGATGCTTGGCTAGGCCAAGGTAATCGTTATCCGAAAAAGAGATCGGGGCGGAATTCTGGGGTAGAGAACGATCACGACCTTGTTGGTGCCTTTCGGCCTTGCGACTGTCTATTTCATTCAAAAAAGAGGGTGCACCCATACGTTACTATCGTGCCGAGGGAAGGGGGTAGGGGACGAGGCTAAATCTTTTCGTGGGGCGTGATTTTTCCTGAAATACAGGTCATCTCTGCCGGTTCAGTGCCTTGGAGAATCGAAGTGAATGGATCTTGTCCAAGTGGAATCCGCCAACCGACCCAATCTGCGCAGTAATCAGTATTTAGAACGCCCAACGTTTTGCCCTGACCGAGAGCTAGCGCGGGAACGGTAGTGAGCATCTCCCAAACACTCTTTGGGTTGCATGAAGGGTGGTTCTGCAAGAAGGTGCGTGCCTCTAAACGAAGATCAAAATGCAAATTGGGGGAGCTGGCAGGGCTGTCAGTTCCAAGAGCGATTGGAATCTGGTGAGTTTGGTAAGAGTTAAAAGGGAACGGTTTTCGTTCAAACCATTGATGAGTCGTGGGGCAGTGGACAATCGTGGCACTGCGTTCTTTGAGATAGGGCAGGTCCTTCAGAGAGAACTCGTTTCCATGTGCCAGGATGGATCGTGGGGGAAGAGCAATATTCTTCTGGCACCACTCTGCAGGGGATTGGGATGGAAGGAGGTCGGGCCGATCCAAATCGGCGGGAAGAAGGTGACGCAGCGATGATTTCTGATTCGCAAAAAACTCGGTCTCATCCACGGACTCAGCCAAGTGGGTTGTGAAGGGGAGATGATTTTGAGAGGCGAGAGTCGAAAGCTCGTGGTAAAGAGATGGGGAAGCTGTGTAGGGGGCGTGCGGAGAAAGGGCCAAGTGCCAATCGGCATTCGGATGGCGTGAGATCCACGAGGTCGCCTGATCCACAATCTCGGTAAGGTTTGGTTTTTCCCTGAGATCGGAAAATTCGAGCGCCCACCAAACTCGTGTAGGGGTTGAAGTTAAGCCAGCAAGAGCTGTGCGTTGAGTCAGAATGGAGAGGATCGAAGTTGTGCCTGAATGGGCGGCATGCCGAGTTGAGGTTAAAATGGAACTGCGACGCACTTCGGGAGTAAGAGTGGGGAGAAGGGGGAGGAGCTCTTCGAGCCAACCTGAAAAAGTGTTCCCCTTACGCAGGACTCCAGAGAGTGAAGACAACTCAAGATGTGCGTGAAGATTGATCCATCCGGGAGCCAATGTGATTTCAGGAATGGAAAGAATTTCTTCGCCAGGCAGGGGTTCGAGGTTAGATCCAACCGCGATAATTTCCCCTTTTTCCATGCGAAGGTGACCAGGACGATGAACCCGATTGGTGGATTCAATGAGGGCACCCGCACGAATCAGCATTAGTTCCTACTTTCTGGGTGGCTTATTTTGTAAAAGTTTTTCAAGTTCTGGCGCGAGAGTGCGTTTTGCCTCTGGGGACATGCGATCGATAAAGAGAACACCCATCAGATGATCGACCTCATGTTGTAACGCTCGCGCTAAGAGACCACCCGCAGTCAGGGTTGTTGCACGCCCTTTGAGATCGAGATAATCCATCTGGATGCGGAGACTGCGTCGGACGGGCCCATGAAGGCCAGGGAAACTTAGGCAGCCTTCATCCTCATCCTCCCTGCGACGGGTAAGTGTGATCACGGGATTGCAAAAAAAGAGGGGCATATGAACGCGCCAATCGACGGGTTTTCCGTGCAGCTCCATCGTGGAAGGGCGCTTCTCGACCTTTCTGAGGTCAACCAAGGCAATTTGAAGGGAGATACCGATCTGGGGGGCAGCAAGACCGATGCCCTCCGACTCTCGCATCGTATTTTCAAGGACTCGTGAAAGCTCCATGAGCTTGTCATCCGGTGGTCGAACAGGCGTGGCTGTCTGGCGTAGAACAGGATCACCGTAGAGACGAACCGGAAGAGTCGGAGAGAGAGATTTCAGGGGTTGGCAGTGGCGCCACCGATCTTGGAGGTACGGACGGAGATCGGGACGCCGGCGTCCTCACACGCATCAAAGAATTTAAAGAAGATAGCGATTGGAGTCGTCTCATCAAAGTTAAGGATCAGGTTCTTGACGTTCCTGTCTTTGAGAGTCTTAGCCAGATCCGCGCGAAATGTGTCGGACTTGACGTTTAGCTTCAGAACTTGATCGCCTAGGTAGAGCGGAAATTCATCCGCACTGTACAGCTTTGCGTAGTCATCCGCTTTCTTAGATTTCAGGGTCAACTCGGGAGGAGCTGTTTTCGCATCCTCAACCTTTTCCGTTCCCTTTTCTGATTTGGGGGGGGTGACATCCACCGAGGCTGTTTTTTTCTTAAAAGTAGTGGTGACGATGAAGAAGATCAGAAGCATGCACAAGATGTCGATCAACGGAATGACGTTGATTTCGGCTCGGCGGCGTCGGCTGGGATTAAACTTCATCGCGGGCGAGCCCGGAACGGCCTTAGGCGGCGACTTCTTCGGTGTAGAGCTTCTTCAGGAGGAGCATGGAATACTCTTCCAATTCCACTGCTAAAACGTCGACCTTTTTGCTGAAGAATGTGAAGGGAAACAGCATGACGATAGCCGTGCCGATACCCAGAACGGTGGTGTGAAGGGCTTCGGCGATACCGGCGGAAATCTTTCCAGGATCCGCATTTTCAGTTCCGACGGCAGCAAAGATGGTGATCAGGCCGGATACAGTACCGACGAGGCCGAGGAGAGGTGAGGCACCCACAAAGATTTCAAGGTAGACGATGCCGCGTTCCAGTCGGGCAACTTCGGTTCGGGCGAGGGTTTGAAGGACCTCTACATTTTCCCCTCGGGGAAGCGAGGAGTGTTCCAGGGAACTATTTACCAAGCGAGCGAGGGGAGAGTCGTTGCGCACGCAGAGGCGTACGAGTGTTTCCGTATTTCCGCCAGCCTTGAGAGCCCGAATGGCATCAATAATTTCTTTAGGGGCAACCCGTTCGCGGCGGAGCCGCATAAAGATCACGGTCGATAGAAAAAGGCCGGAAATCAGACATGAGACGAGGGGAAAAAGGATGGCTGCGATGATGAAAGGGCTGACTTTGGTCAGATCTTGCAAAGTGCTGATGACATCGAGTCCCATAAGTAATTATCCTAGTGAAAGGCGAAAGTTTGGCGAGCCTTGATCCTTTAATAGATGCGAAAAGCTAGTTGCCAAGGGAAGCCGTTTGGCTTCTCCGCTTTGAGGTCTGCCGGGAAGGGGCCGATCAGGTTGCTGGACTGTTTGATGGAGTCCGCGCTGATCATGCCGAGAATCGAACTGGGGTTGCCTTGTACAATATCGACATCGGAGAGAGTGCCATCGGCATTCACGTGGAATCGAACTACCACGCGATCGACGCCGATTTGAGCCATTGTCTGTTGGACTTTCACATTCCAGCGGGATCCGATTGCGAGGTAGAGCTTGTGCTGGTATCGACCCAGTGCCGTGCCCATGGATGCAAAGGAGGCGTCTTGGCCCATTGAGGCACCCCCAGATACAGCGCTTCGATCACGGAAAATGTCCGGGGGTGGAGCCATGGCGGATGAGGAGTCGGAGGCGTTGGAGGCGGCTTGGGCGGCGGAGGGTTGCGAATCGTTCTGATTTTGGGTTGGGTCCTCCTTTGTGTCGGGAGTGTCGTCAACTTTTTGGATGGGAGTTCCTGGGCCAGGAACGGGTTTGAGAAGATCCGGCTTGGGTAGAGCAGGAGCGGGTTTAGGAGTTTGTTGGACAGGCTTTGGGGTGGATGGGCTCAGGCGGGCGGCAGGAGGGGGAGAGGCTGGGTTGGCGGAAAATTGGGAGTCCCGCATCGTTAGGGAGTCATCTTTTTTGCCGTCCTGTCCGCCCAAGGTGGGGTCTGTTCCATTCACTACCTTGCTTGAAGCGGCAGTGTTGCGGTCACTTTGCAGGGCAGTTCTGGGGTCGGGTTTATCCACCTCTTTCAATCCCGAGGCATCCACAAATTGGCTTTGCATAGGGGGAGCCATCTGGGGAGCTTGAGCGAGGCGCTGAATTTTTAAATTCGTACGGACTGGATTTTCAGCGGGTTTTTTTTGTATTGCGGACAGGGTTTGGGATGAGATCCAGAAAAAAGAAAAGATGAGGAAGTACAGAATGGTAAAGAGACCTGCGATGATCATATCCCGACGTTCCCGAGCGTCCTCGTTGGCGTAGGGAAGAGGAGAAACCCCATCTGGGGGGATAGCCATCGTCATAGATTGAAAGTAGGAAGCAAAAGGGTTTACGACAAGGTCGAGGGTTGTATTTTTCGTGCTGGGATAAGCCGATCAATCAAAACATAAAATGCTGGAACTAAATAAAGGGTCAGAAAAGTCGAGGAGAGCATGCCTCCCACTACGGCGACCCCGAGCGGGCGTCGACTTTCTGCTCCTGCCCCAAGGCCTAGGGCGATGGGCACGATTCCGATAATGGTGGAGAGAGCTGTCATTAAGATGGGACGAAGACGGACAGCCCCAGCTTGGCGCATCGCCTCGACCGCGGAGATGCCAAGGGCACGGCGTTGGTTGGCGAACTCAACGAGAAGAATTGAATTCTTTGTTACTAGACCCAGAAGCAGAACTAAACCGATAAGGCTATACAGGTTCAAATTCATAGAGGGGATCTCGGGTAGGATTCCAAAGATCCACGCAACTGGGGCAGGGAGTGTTCCGGGGGGTACGTATTGGGGAATGACAGCTAACTGATTGATGAATCCTAGGGAAAAGAGAAGAAGCAGAGCTCCGAATACGGCCAAGGGGAGGGCAATCATGATCGTGAAGGGATGGACGAGGCTTTCGAACTGGGCCGCCAAGGCCATGTAGACAATGATCAGGGCGAGAAAGATAATTTGCCAAGCTTCTCCCCGACCTGAGCGAAGCTCCCGTGCCTCTCCGTCGAATTCCAAGGTCACTTCTGGCGGAAGAATTCGTTTTGCGATCTCTTCCGTTTTTTCGATTGCTTGGCCCAGCGTGATTCCTTGGGGCTGACCCGTAATCGAGGCACTTCGTTGACGCAAAAAATGGTAGATCGAGTTAACGGAGCCTTGTTCGGTTGTTGTGACAAGATTGCGGATGGGCACCAGCTGGCCGCTCTTCGTTCGAACGTAAAGGGAGTTGAGTTCGTCGGGAACAAGACGGTCGGCTCGCTTGAGCTGGGCGATCACGTCGTACTGTTTGCCCTCGTAGTTAAAGCGTGAGATGTCGAGGCCTCCCAAAAGGATCTGAAGGGCCTCTGAGATGTCTCTAACTGAAACTCCCAAATTGGCGGCACGATCGCGGTCGATGGCTAAGCTGAGCTGGGGTTTCTCATAGTTGAAATTAGTGCGGGGTTGGCTGAGAAAGCCCGCATTGGCGATCTCGTCGCGCAATTGGCGGGCTGTTTTTTCCAGAAGGGCGAGGTTGGAGGATTGAAGAATGACTTGGAAGGATTCTCCAAATCCACGCCCCACGGCTTTGGGAAGAAAGGGAATCACCACGGCTCCTTGGATTTCAGAAATCATGCGGGTGAACATCGATCCTCTGGCTCCAGGGCGGGCAAGTTGAAGGGCAGAGCGATCCCGATCCTGTTTCAGGCGAATGAACATAATTCC
>JASGCJ010000001.1:8039-11017 GCA_030054195.1 Minisyncoccota bacterium | reverse complement strand
TTCTCGAGCACGACGATGGCGTCATCGACCACGATCCCGATGGCTAGAACAAGAGCGAGAAGAGTGAGAATGTTGATGCTGTAGCCGAGGAAGTAGAGAAGCCCAAACGTCGCAAGGATAGACAGGGGGATGGTCGAGGAGGGGATTAACGTGGCACGGACGTTGTGCAGGAAGAAATAGATGAGCAGGACGACAAGAACAAAGGAGAGACCAAGAGTAAATCCCACCTCCTCGATAGCGGTTTCGACATAGATCGAGGAGTCATACGGAATATCGATTCGAACGTCCGGAGGCAGTGTGGGTTTTATCTTTTCCAGTTCGCGGCGGACAGCCCGAGCCACATCGACTGCGTTTGCATCGGACTGTTTGACAACGCCGAGACCGACAGCAGGTTGACCGCTGAAACGGGCGATTGTTTCTTCCACCTCGGGACCGATTTCGATGGTGGCGACGTCCCTCAGATGGATGGTGGAGCCCTCGTTTTCGCGAACGATTAGGTCGGCATACTGTTCGGGGCGGTCCATCCGACCTCGGGATAGGATACTGAGTGAGCGGGTTTGACCCTCAATTTTGCCTGATGGAAGCTCAACATTTTCGCGTTGAAGTAGGGCTCGAATATCTGCCGCGGTCACTTGGCGGGAGGACATTTTCGAGGAGTCGAGCCAGATCCGCATCGACGGTCGTTTTTCGCCTCCGAAGTTGATGCCGCCCACTCCTTGGAGGATTTGCAGGCGGTCTTTGATCTGCCGCTCCGCTAGATTTGAGAGTTCCAAAGTGGATCGAGACGGGCTGGAGAGGGCGACCCACATGACCTCTTGAGCGTCGGCATCCTGCTTGGCGACGATGGGCTCTTTGATGTCCTCAGGGAGTTTGTCCCGGACTCGGCTGATTCGATCCCGGATATCCTGAGCGCCAATATCCACATCGCGATTCAGCTCAAACTCAATCGTGATCGCACTGACCTGTTCGCGGGATTCGCTTCTGAGGATTTTGATTCCAGGAATATTGTTGATTTCCTGTTCCATGGGCTCAGTCACATCGGCTTCGACCAGTTCGGCATTGGCGCCAGGGTAGATCGTCGTGACGGAGACTACGGGGGGGTCGATGTCAGGAAGTTCACGAACGGGAAGCCTAGAGAGACCCACCACACCAATTACCGCGAGGGCCAGGTTGAACATGACGGCCGCAATGGGTCGTCGTATGCAAAATTCTGGAAGGTTCATCCGCTGGGCGTGGCGGGGTTGAGGATTAGTTTTCGTCCAGGGGCCAATCGCAGATTTCCTGAACGTGCGACCTGATCTCCAGGCTTGAGGCCCTCGAGGATTTCGATTTTGCCTGGAGTGCGAAAACCCACTTTTACGGGAACCAGTTCTGCCACACCGTCGGTCGCGCGATAGACGGCAAAGCCCCTGTCGTGGGGAAAGATGCAATCCTCTGGAAGAGTAAGGGCTTTTTCTTTAGTGCCGACGGTCAGGGTAAGATTCGCGAACATGCCGGGTTTGAGGCGATGATCCGTGTTGGGAACGATCGCACGTACGCGAACGGTTCGGGTGGCCACATCGACTTGCGGTTCAATCAGGTAAATTTCGCCTGAGAAAGACTCCTCGGGGTGAGAAGCAACGGTCAGTTTTAATGTTTGGCCAGGGGTGACACGGGCGCTGTATCGCTCAGGAACACTGAAGTTGAGTTTCATTCGATCCATGGCGTAGATGCTGACCAGAACGGTTTGAGGACTGACGTACTGGCCGACACTAACATTGCGTTGGCCGAGAATTCCATCAAATGGAGCGGTCAGTGTGTATTCGTGCATTTTTTTGCGTGCGAGGTTTAATGTGGCCACAGACCGTTGGTAGGCAGCGCGTGTCTGATCGTGTTCCTGTTCCGAAATCGTGCCGTCTTTAAGAAGAGTATCGGACCGTTGCATCGTTTGCTTCGCGTAGTTGTAGTCGGCCTCGGCTTCCGCAACTACGGCAGCTTGTTTTGACTCATCGATCTGGAGGATGGGATCGCCCTTTTTGACCGAACTTCCCTCCGTCATCTGAATCGATGTGATTTCGCCGTCGACCTCGGGTTTGAGATAAACGGACTCATCCGCTTCAATGGAACCGATAGCGTCTAACGTTTCCTTGAGAGGTCCGACCTCAACTGAAACAAGTTCTGCGGGGACAGGGGGGTCTTTCGGGGGCCCCCCTCCCTTCATACAGCCAGCTAAGGCAAGCAGCAGACATGGGATGAAATAATGTTTCATACTATGAATGATTAATAATGTGAAGTATCTGCCCTACCGGGTCAAGCCGGGAGGGATTTCCGAATCGCGTCGAGAAGAGCGGGGAGGCCTTCTCCACTTTTTGCGGAAATGGGAAAGATGGCCCGACGGGCGGCGGCACGGAGTGCAGCCAGATTTTTAGCCGATTCGGGAAGGTCGCTTTTATTCGCTGCGACAAGAAACGGGCGTTTTCCAAGAGCGACATCGTGAAGTCGGAGCTCTTTGCGAAGAAGCCGATAATCTTCGGTTGGGTTTCTTCCATCGACTCCGGCGGTATCGATGACGAGTAGAAGTACAGAGCAGCGTTCAATATGGCGGAGAAAATCGTGTCCTAACCCTTTTCCTTCATTGGCTCCTTCAATTAGTCCGGGGATATCCGCAAGAGTGAAGCGAGTTTCCTCGGGCGAGCCCACGACTCCGATATAGGGGGCGAGGGTTGTGAAGGGGTAAGAGGCAATTTTTGGGCGGGCTGCCGAAAACGCAGCTAGGAGGCTGGATTTTCCTGCGTTGGGAAGTCCGACGAGTCCGACTTGGGCGATCGATTTCAAAATGAGGATAAATTCTCCCGCCTCTCCAGGGCGACCGTCCTCCGCGTGGCGGGGGGTTTGGCGGGTTGATGTGGCAAATCGGGAGTTGCCCCGGCCTCCGCGGCCTCCTTGACAAAGGACAAACTTTTCTCCGGGATGGGTTAAGTCCACCAAAGGGTCTCCTG
>JASGCJ010000001.1:1829-7939 GCA_030054195.1 Minisyncoccota bacterium | reverse complement strand
TGACAAAGGACAAACTTTTCTCCGGGATGGGTTAAGTCCACCAAAGGGTCTCCTGCTTCTCCCGGGGGTAGGGGATAGACCACGGTTCCAGGGGGGACTTTCAGCACGCAATCATCCCCTCCGCGACCTGTGCACTGTTTGCCACTGCCGCTTCCGCCGTGACGGGCGCGGGCGTGGGGTCGGTACCGAAGATCGATCAGATTGTTGAGTTGGGGATCGACGACGAGAACAACGTCTCCTCCTTTTCCTCCGTCTCCACCGTCGGGGCCACCTTTGGGCACAAATTTTTCGCGTAGAAAGCTGACGGCACCGCGGCCCCCGTTGCCTGCGTTGGCGTGAAGTCGGACTCGGTCAACGAACATGGGAAGACTCCATCCAGTGGCGTAGGCGGGGTGCAAGAAGAGTGGTGATAACGGCGCCGACAGCGAGGGGAAAAGCACCTGCGTAGCCTTCCGTTTTTGCTGCGATCCAACCCAAGCCCATGACGAGGCCTCCAAAAGCCAAGGACTCAATCAGACAAACTCTTCCTCGATTGCCAGAGGAGAGGCCCAAGACCCCAGCAAGAGTGAGGATGGATAGAATCACCCCAGAGGGTGGGTGGAGTATTGGCGCAGAGCCTCGGACTAATCCGGTCCATGCACGAACGACAGCTTCGGCCAAGGAGCGAGGACCGATGGGAGAATCGATGATGGGATCAACTTCGGCCAATCCCCCGGCAAGGATGGCGGGTCTTTTTGAAATCGCTTTGAGATCGTAGTAGGGACGAACCCCAATGCGTTCCTGTTCGGCGGCAAGAACAACGCCCCGAATTTCCATTTTTTCTGGAAGTTGATCTGGGCGACTCCAGTCGATGAGTATGGAGCCTCGTAGATCGAGGGGAATGCTTTGAAGTTCGAAATCTTTATTGTCTCGGAGAATTAAGCGACGTCCTTGGAGTGAGGAGTGAGAAAGATCTGCTCCCAGAGCTTGTGCGTAGAGATGGAGAAGCCAGGAAGCTGTGACGGCATTCTCGTGCCGAAAGACAAGAGGGAGACGGCAGAGAAGTCCGTCGGCCTCTGGGGTGACTTTCCAGGCAGCGGTTTGACCCGTGCGTCGAAGGCTGGACTCAGGCGCAAAAAAAGAGTCGGCCGGACGAAGAGATTCGATCGAACCCGTGTGTGGAATCTTGGGAAGGGAGAGGGTTTCAGCCGAGGAGGATGCAGGAAACGCAGTAGCAGAGAGCGCAGGGGCAAAATAGGCCGCGAGTGCGCGGGCTAACTGATCGTCTTGAGCGGGTTCAAAGGTGTCGGGGGCGTCTAGGGGGAGAAGAAGTCCGACGGGTTCGGGTCGGTAAGGGGACATGGCTCGCAGGGCAAGGGTGAGATCCATGCGAGGCCAAGGCCACGATTCGCCTGCAAGGTCCTCGATGGAGATTAAAATGGGGGTGGGGGCGATTTTTCCAGGTGCCGCAAGGCGGGGAAGGAAGGTTTGGGAGTAGGGAACAAGAGTGACGGCTGCGAGCAGCCCAAGCGCGATTGCGGCGAGGAGGGCGAGGATACGAGAAACGATCATGGTTCTTTGTAGCGTAATTTGGATTCAAAGCGATGCGGGAAGCGGGTTGAAAATAGGTACCGGGGAAGTAAGATCGAAGGATGCGCGCTGGCATTACCGAAACTCCAACGGTTACCCCTGTTCAAGAAACCGATTTTGCGGAGGCCTTTGCGAAAGGATGGCAGGTCTTGGTGTGGAACGACCCTGTGAATTTGATGAGTTATGTGGTTTATGTTTTTCAAAAAGTGCTGGGGTTTGATGAGTCAAAAGCCAAGAAGCATATGTTGGAGGTTCATGAGCAGGGCAAGAGTGTCGTTGCGATCGAGACGAGGGAAAAGGCGGAGATGTATTGCCACCGATTGCAGGAGTTTGGATTACAGTCGACGCTTGAGGCTCGGCCGGCTTGAGAATTGAGAAGGAGCCCACGGGGGGCCGACATTTTGATTTTGCAGCCCCTGAGGCTGCCCTGTTGAGGCAGGCGCTGGAGAGCACGGTTGTGGCCTATCGAACGCCGCCGGCGGAGCTGGATCCCATGGTGGGTAACGTTTGGTATCGTCAAGCAGGGTTGAGGGAGGTCGGGATTCGGGGCGAAGATGCATTTCATTGGGTTGAGGGATTGCATGAGGTGCGGTTAGGAAGAGAGAAATTGGCGAACCGATGGATAAAAACACTTCCTCCGATTGGGCAAGCAGGACGATGGCATTTAGCTGAAGACGAGGTGGAGCATTTTGTGGCAACGCTGAATGACCACCGGCTGCGCAGAGCGGCAGAATTTGATTTAGGGGAAGGGGATTTAGAGGTCAGGGCGATGGAAAAATCCAAAGGGGATAAAAGAGTGGCTTTGGTAGAGATTCACTTCTTAGCTTGGATGATCGAACTCCTTCTCCATGAGTAAGTTATTCGGCAAGAGGACTCCTTTCTCTTGGTAATCCTGAAATTGGTGCTAGAAACTCGTTTACGTAATTCCATGTCAAAAAGGACCGATATTATTGTGGTAGGGGCTGGGCCTGCAGGTTGTGCAGTTTCGCGAGCCTACGCGTTGGCAGGAAAAAAAGTCATTTTGTTGGAAGCGGAGCCAGTGGGAAAAAGTGGCAAACGTTTTGCGGGGGAGTGGTTACATCCGCAGGGGGTTGATGCGCTGAAAAAGTTGGGTTTTGGATCGATCGCGTCGATGCAGGGTCGTCCACAAGGTCGTGGTTTTGTTGTGTATCCAGGTCATGGGGAATCCCCCGTGAAGCTAGATTATGTAGAGGGACAGAGGGGGCTGGCATTCCATCACGGTGATTTAGTGGATGAGATGCGAAAGTTGGTTTCTGAAACGGATGGAGTGACTTTTCGTCAAGGGGTACGCGTAGCGGCAGTGGATGACCAGGGAGTCACACTCGAAAATGGTGAGAGGTTGGAGGCGGAAAGAGTAGTTGGGGCGGATGGTCGCTCGAGTGTTGTTCGTAGAAGTTTGCGTGGTTCAGGAAACCACAAGGCGATGTCTGCAATGACGGGAATTCTTTTAGAGGGAGTGAAAGCTCCCTATCCGGAATACGGCCATGTATTTTTAGGGAAGCCGAGTTTTCTATTGGGGTACGAGATCGCGCCTTCCGTTGTCCGCATCTGTGTGGATGTTCCCTTAAAATATAAAACGGAAATGAAAGACCCTGAGTGGTTGATTGCCGCCACGCGCGATACTTTGCCTGCTGTGTGGAGAAAGCCTTGCGAGGATCAGATTCGGGGCGGTCATTTGCGCTGGCAAGCGAACCACTTTTTGGCTCGGGCCGACTATGGAAATGGGCGACGTGTTTTGATCGGAGATGCGGCAGGTCACACGCATCCTTTGACGGCGACTGGAATTACCAATGGTCTGGTGGACGCGATCGAGCTTGTGGAGACAAAGCGATTTGAGGCCTTTGCGAAGAGTCGTCGTAGGGCGTGTCGCGTGCCCGAGCTTCTGTCCCGTGCTCTGTATGATTGTTTCTCGAAAGAGGATGCTTTTTCACAATCCCTGCGTCGCGCTGTGGTGTCGCTATGGCGCAATGATGAGAAGGAGAGAGAGCGAACGATGGGGTTGCTGATGGGGAACGGCCAATCTTTCATCACCTTTGCGTGGCCATTTCTTAAGGCTTTAGTCGGGGCTTGGAGGGGTCGGGACAACACGACGACGATGGGCGCGGATCTTGCCTCAATCGCGAGTTGGATTCGATTACCCATGGCGTACGCGATGGCAGGTTGGGTTCGTCCTAAAGCATAAGCACCGGCCTTTTCGGTTTCCCGCCGACTTACCGAAGCGGATTACGATTTTAGAAACGCAGCAAAAGCTTTGAGAGGGAAGGCGCGTTTGTAGTGGTCGTAACGAATCAATGTGGTGCGATAAAAGAGCCCAGGAATGGGTTGTGGAGGAAAATCTCCATCCGCTTTCTGTTGTTTCAGTAAAAATTCCAATCCTCTCACAACCGCAGAATTTTCCTTCGAACCACTGGCCAGAAGTGCAAGTACAGCTAGAGCAGTGGGCTCGACCAATCCCTTCTCACTCGGAAGGGGACGACGGAGTAGGCAGGAGTCAGGATGCTCTCCCCATCCACCATCTGCGTGCTGTTGAGAAAGTAGAAAATTACGGCCTTTCACGATTCGGGTGTCCTCCTTGGAGAGGCCTGCGGCGATCAGCCCAGGAATTGCAAATGATGTGCCGTAATTGAAGCAGATTCCCCACACAGCCTCCCACGAGCCATCGGGTCGTTGGGTTTCACTTAAGTATCGTATGCCCTCTGCAATGGCATGATCGACTCCCTTACTTTGCATCTGGGGATACTCGTTTCGAATGAGTGCCAGAGCCGATAGCACGGAACCTGTACATTCCGCAAAGGAGTGGTCCACCATGATGTCCGCAAAGACGTGAGAGGCATTGAACGCCTCGATCCAAAGAGGACCGACCACTCGATCGCAGCTGCCCCACCCTCCGTCTCGGTTCTGATAACTAAGAATGAAGCGTACGCCATCCTCCAAGACAGATGGAGAGGGAGGAGAGGACAAAAAGGGGCGTGCGGCGACCAAGGCAAGCAGGCTTTCGGCAGTGCAATCAGCAATGGACCATCCGTTTTTACGCTCGCTGAATGGCCATCCACCCTTCCGTGGTAGACGGTGATAACGACGAGGATTAGGAAGTTCGTCGATCACCTGATTTTCCACTAAGTAGTGACATCCCTCTTGGATCGATTTTTTTGGAGCAAGGCTTGATTCCAGATGGGTCATGCCCTGCAAAGTGAAAGCCGTATCCCAGACTTTGGATGAGGTGAAGCCTTGGCAGGCGATGTGGTCGGTATGATTCCAAAGGTATCGGGGGAGCTGTTGCCAACTGCGAGCGACTCGATCGGTCTGTCCCTCAACAAAATGAGCCAAAGTGTTATAGCAGGCGTTGACAGGGGCTTGTCGGATGTAGTCGGACTGTTCGTCCTCGTAGCAGATGTGCTCGTAAGTCAGATGAAGTGCTTTGCGACGGATGAAAGGAGGAATCCATTTTTCGAGGCAACGCACGATTGGCATGGCGAGACGAACCAGAAGGGTTTCGGGAACAATATGGTCAGTGGGGGCGAGGTCGGCCCGGTGCTTGGGCCAATCGATCTGATCGAATCCCTGTGGAAAAAGCTCCTTTCGAAGTTCACGAAGTAGTGGATCGAGAGGTGCCTGCCACCGACGTCCGTAGAAGTAGGCCATAGGCAGATAAACAATGCGCACGTAACCCGAAATATTAATGGGCTGAACCGGCACCCATGAGGGCAGCAGGTAAAGCTCGGGAGGGACGGGAGTCACCCCGGACCAGTCATACAGGTTGAGAATAGAGAGAATGAACTTCCCCCACGCCGCGGCTTTTACGGGGGTGCCTGCGTTGTGAATCCAATTCCTCATTCGGGTAAGTTCTGGGCGATCGGGCTTTTCATCCAAGATTCGAAGAGCGACGTAGGAGATCGCACTTGTAAAAACAGCGCCTTGGACCGACTCCTCGTGAAGTCCGACGGACCCGTCCGCCAACTGGGGGCTAAGCAGGCCTGCAACGAATCGGAAACGGTCCTTCTGTGACACCGGATGTTTTGTCAGATAGGTGGTGATGACATAGAGGGGTAAAAGAAAGTTAGGTCCTGTGTAGGGGACGGACCAACTTCCGTCCTCGACCTGTGTGTGCTCTAGAAATCCAAGCAGACGTTGGGTTGCCTCAGTTACGGAAGCTTTGAGGACGCTCATTTCTTTGAACTTAATTTTTCAATACGTGCGAGAGTTTGAGCCCGAAAGAGGTCGAGTGTGGGGGCAAGAAAGTCTGTAAGGGAATCTTTAGTTTGAAGAAGGGGGCGCAGATCAAGAGCGAGAACAATCTCCTCTGCAGAATCGGGTTGCGTGGGATTTCCAAAAGTGGCTTGGGCATGGCGCCGACCTACTGCAGCCCGGTCGTAGCGCTTTCCCCCTTCGACCTGGGATTCAAAACAGCGGAGGAGAGAAGTGCCAAGCGTTTCACTTGCGGGACAGGGGAGTCGGACAATGTGGGAGGAAGGAACCCAGTCCAGATCTCCCCAAACTTCACATCCGTACACCTCCTTGGG
>JASGCJ010000001.1:0-1729 GCA_030054195.1 Minisyncoccota bacterium | reverse complement strand
GGGTATGGGGATGGGTGACTTGGGGCACGGAAATTAGAATGGCGAAAAAGAAGCCGATCGGCAAACGGGGAAAGGCTGGTAGGACTTGCCATCGTCCTGTGGGAAGCGAAGTTCGGGGCATTGGGATCTAGGTAAATTTGTGGAAAATTCATCATAGGAATGAACCAAAAAAAATCGAAACAGAGGTCTGCTCTGAGGTCTCGTCTTAGGGAACTTCCTGCCAAATCTCGAGCAAGAGAGGGATCGGAGTTGGGGATTGGGAAGCGGGGATCGTTGAGTCCGAGAATCCTTTTTGCGATTTGTGTTTTGGTGGGGGTGGTAGCGCTGGGAATGGAGCGATCGGGGGAGGTGGTGCCTGCAGGCGAATTGAAAGGAAAAGGAGATCTTTTTTATCGTAAGGGTGAAAAGGAGCCTTTCACGGGAACGGCGGTGAGTCAGGTAGCGGGGAAAAAAACAGAGGCTGAATTTTGGCAAGGTCGAATGCACGGAGTTTACCAAAGCTGGTTTTCGAACGGGCAAATGGAGGGAGAGGCTCATTTTGACAAGGGAGTACGGGATGGGCGGGCACGCCTTTGGAATGAGAAGGGGCAGATTGTGAGAGAGACAAGATTCCGGGCCGGGTTGGCCGACGGGCCTGCAACCGAATGGTATCCGAATGGAAAAATGGAGAGGCGGACGTCTTGGAGGGCTGGAAAGCGGCATGGGGAGATCGAAACATGGTTTGAGAGTGGGAATCGAAAGGGAGTGGGCAATTATGATCAAGGGGAGAGGAGTGGAACCTTTGTCGTTTGGTGGGAGACTGGAAAAAAGAGGCAGGAGACGAACTATAAAAAGGGAGCGCCTGACGGTTGGTGGGTGGAGTGGAATGAGGATGGGACAATCGATAAGAAGGCTTTTTTTAAAAACGGCAAAGCGAGTGAGGGACCCGGGTAGAGTGAGCCTTGAACCAGCGGGTGGGTGGGATTAGGATCCTTTTTTCAAGAGCACCCGTAGCTCAACTGGATAGAGTGTCGGCCTCCGAAGCCGAAGGTTGCGCGTTCGACCCGCGCCGGGTGCAGGTAGGTCGTTTTAGAACTTTCAAAAAGGGATAGAAAATTGGCTCCGGAGGCTGGGATCGAACCAGCGACCAATGCATTAACAGTGCATCGCTCTACCGCTGAGCTACTCCGGAAAGCAGTGAGGTAACCTACCGAAAAAGTAGAAAGGACTCAACTCCCACAAAGGGCCAAAATCATCCTGCACGAGGAAGCAGGAAATAGGACAAGCTATCAGTAAGAGCTAGCGCGCTGGCCTCCAAGATATTGGTGGAAACTCCCACCGTTCCCCATTCGCGGGTTCCGTCGCTGGATTCGACCAAAACTCGGATCCTCGCAGCGGTCCCCCCGCGAGAGCTGACAATGCGGACCTTATAGTCGATCAACTTCATTTTTCGAAGAGAGGGAAAGGAAGGGAGCAGAGCCTTTCTTAATGCAGCATCCAGAGCATTCACGGGTCCGTCCCCCTTGGCGGAAGTTTTCTGGATCTTTTTTCCGATGCGGACGGAGATCGTGGCGTGGCTGGTTTCACGCGCCGTGGGGCGAGCTCGAACCACCTCCACTTTGTAAGATTCGATCTGAAAAGGGGTGGGGCTCTTTTCCAAAGAGCGGCGAACCAGGAGTTCGAATGAGGCATCGGCTGCTTCAAATTCGTATCCGTCTTTTTCCAATTTTTTGATTTTTGCAAGGATCGC
>JASGCJ010000045.1:5953-12844 GCA_030054195.1 Minisyncoccota bacterium | reverse complement strand
TTCGGGCAGGTGTTCTTACCCTGCCACCAGAGACCCTTCTTCTTCCAGGCCACGGTCCAATTACCACTGTCGCTCACGAACTCGCCCACAATCCATTTTTCCCGTGAAGGTCGTTGTCCTTCTTTCGGGTGGCCTTGATTCGGTCACCGCCTTGCATCATATGGTCGCCACGGAGAAGGTTGTTGCTGCCCTGAGCTTCGATTACGGTGCCAAACATAATTCGCGAGAACTCCCCTGCGCTGCTGATCAGTGCCGATCCCTTCGCATCCCCAATCGCATTGTCTCTCTCAACTTTATGGCCGACGCCTTTAAATCCGACCTCCTAAAATCTGGCGGCAAGATTCCTGACGGGCACTACGAGGAGGAGTCCATGAAAAAAACTGTTGTTCCGTTTCGGAACGGAATCTTTCTCTCCATGGGTACAGGCTTTGCGGAAAGCTTGGGCGCGGATGCAGTTGCCATTGCGGCTCACGCAGGCGATCATACGATCTATCCAGACTGCCGTGAGGATTTTCTCAACCCTATGGCTCAAGCCATGGAGTCAGGAACCTACGCCCGCATCAAACTCCTTCGCCCGTTTGTCTCTATGGACAAGACAGCCATTGTACGGCGTGGCGCTGAGTTGAAAGTCGACTACGCACGGACGTGGTCCTGTTACAAAGGTGGCCTGCTCCACTGCGGCACCTGCGGAACCTGCATCGAACGCAGGGAGGCCTTCCTGCTGGCAGGCGTTCCCGATCCCACCCCGTACGTCACCACTCCACCCCTACCGCCCAAACCCGCTTCAGTAGCCTAATCCCATGCGGATAGCGGAGATCTTCCACTCGATTCAGGGAGAGGGTCTACTGGCTGGTGTTCCCTCCATCTTTATCCGCACCTCTGGTTGCAACCTGCGCTGTCACTGGTGCGACACTCCTTACGCCTCATGGAAACCAGAGGGACCAGAGATGTCTGTTGAAGAGATTCTAAAGAAGATCACAGAGTGGAACTGCGATCACGTGGTGCTGACTGGAGGCGAACCCATGATTGCCCCCGATCTTCCCAAACTTGCGACCGTTCTAAAAAAACAGAACAAGCACATCACTATCGAAACCGCCGGCACTATCCTTCCCAACGGCATTCCCTGCGATTTGGCCTCGCTCAGCCCAAAACTTTCCAACTCCACGCCTCCCCCCGAACGGGATCCGGCTTGGGCTAAAAAACACGAGTCTACCCGCCTGCAACCCGAAGTGATTTCCGAATGGATTCGAAAATATCCGTTTCAATTAAAATTCGTCGTCTCATCCGAAAACGATCTGACCGAAATCAAAGACCTCCTCTCCCGCTTGCCCCCTGTCCCCTTACACCAAATCCTCCTCATGCCCGAGGGCATTGATTTAAAAACGCTCGCCACCCGCTCCCCATGGCTTGTTGATATCTGCAAACGAGAAGGCTTCCGCTTCTGCCCGCGACTGCAGATTGAGCTTTTTGGCCATACGCATGGGACATAGCGCATTGCTTTTTAGGATCGTAAGTTCAAGCACTGTATTCTCATGTAAGGTACGGACGCGCGTCCCCACGCGTCCTAGGACGGCTCGGACAGCCGTCCGCACCCAAGATGTGTCACCCTATCTTTACAATCCTTCCGCTCTGACTTCCCGCCTCCAACGCCACCAACTCTAAAATCTGCGCCACAACCTCCTCCGGCTTTTTTCCTCCTTTGTGCATCTCCGTGTCGAGGAACGGCGGTTCCACCGCGTTGATGATCACATCCACCCCTTTCAATTCGTAGCCCACTGCCTTCGTCAACGAATCCAACGCACACTTCGAGGCGCAGTACGCCGATGCCTTAGGCAAATGCTTGATCGGGGCACTGATGTTCAAAATCCGCCCAAATCCTCTTTGAATCATTCCCGGAAGAATTGCCCGAATCAGCAAATAAGGTCCTCTCACATTAGTCGCCATAATTTTATCCCACTCCTCTACGGGCAGATCCTGCACCGCTTTCATCCCCGTGATGATTCCCGCGTTGTTGATCAAAATATCAATCGGCCCAACCTTCTCTGCCATCTTCAGGCCTTTCTCTATCGATTTTAGATCCGTTACATCCATCTCCACCGCCGTGCCCGTGCCTCCGGCCTTGCTCACCTCATCCGCTGTTTGCTGAATCTTATCTTTTCTCCTGCCCGCACAAATAACCTTTGCCCCAACCTGCCCCGCCGCCAAAGCCAAGGCCTTCCCTAGCCCCGTCCCCGCACCAGTGATTAGAATAACTTTGTCTAAAAGGTTCATGCTTCGATAAGACCCCGCCCCGCCGGGGCCTCTGATTTAGGCAAAAGCCAATTTTCCTTTTGGATTCGGGATCTCTCTGCCTTGGCTCCTCGCTGTTTCCAACCAAAGCGACACCGCCTGCTCTGCACTTTCCAATGCCTCTCGCTTGGTTGATCCGTGCGCTTTGCATCCAGCCAACTCAGGAACTTCCACAACAAAAATTCCATCCGCTTGGTCCCAGTAAATGATCGATTCGTACTTGTTTTCACTCATTGGCGGCCTCCTTGGGTTGATCGATTTGATACTCAATCAGAATATCACGAATTTGACGCACTTGATAGCGTTTCGCCGTGGAGCCGTCAGATTGGAGATTAATTAAGGCATCGATCCCATTTTTAGTAAACAGGTTATGGCTTCCCCGAGTCCGCAGATCAAAACCACATCTTTGGAGATAGTTAACCAATTCCGCAAAATCAATATTACCGTCGCACTGACCAGACAGAATCTTGGAGCGGAATTTTTCCCATTTACTCACTTTTCTGCTCTCCGCCACTTTCAGGGACAGCCGCGTTTGTTTCAGAGGTTGGTTGTGGAGGAGTGACCGCAACTCTCGGATACGGCCACATGATAAACTCGCTTCGGTCAAACCATGATCCCGAGGGCATGATCAGTGCCGATCCCACCCACTCCGCCCCTACCTTCGATCGAACGGGAAAATAACCTGTTGCCCCAAGCAAGGCTGACTGCTGAGGCCCCGCTAACAAGAACTCAAAAAAACGGAACGCCACCTCTTTTTTTGAAGACTCCTCCCTTACCCCCATCACTTCAAAATCTACAATCGTGCCCGCAGGCAACGCAGACCAGCGGATCAGACCCCCTCCCGCTTGTGGATCTAAGACTAACCTCCAAGCAGGAAGATAACTCAGCTGCACATTCCCACTCTTTAATCCGTCCCAACACTCCTGCTCTGAAGCCAACTTGCCGCTTAATGTGGCCTCGACCTGCTGTCGTGCTATCTGCTGGGTTGTCTCTCCACCCAGATTGATCGGTTTACCCTGTGACTTAAGCCAAATTGCGCCCATCAGATCTGGATCGCTTGGAAAAAGAGACTGGGGCTCACCAGCCCAACGCGCGGGAGCGGCCAAAGCGACCTTGTGTGGAGTTCCAGGTGCCACTTTTTTCATAAAAAACCATGGGCTTACTCTCCATGGACGACTATGCACACCAGTGGGGTCGAAAGCTTGTCCTTGGAATACAGGATTGATTCCGTCCATAGGCACCCGTCCTGTAAGATCAGCCCAAGAAAATATCTGGCTCAAAGGCTGGAAAGTCCGTGCCTTGATCAAGTACACATCTCCGTCCGACGGCCACGATCCGTCTGAACTCCTTTCTAAAACCCGTAAATCTATCTTTGGGTTTCCTACTCCACTCGAAAAGGTATCCAGCCACAAAGCAGGAATCGCAGGTCCCTCCTGATAAACCACCAGTTTGGATGGAAGCTGAAATAGGGATGGTGCGGATGGGGCGGGCAACATTTCGGGCTGAACCCCACCCGCTCCGAATCTTTGGCCCAGGCCAAATCCTAAGGCCAAGGCCAGCAGAAGCCCTACCCCAACTATCCCTGGGACGCGGGAATCTGGTTTATTTTCTACAGGCTTCACTCTTATACCTTCTCCCAAAAACCCACTGTAGGAAAGTCGCAAGGTTGTCCTTTGACTGTGCGCTGGGCATAAAGGAGCTATGCCACAAACCGATCATAAGATCGCCCTTTGGATGGATCAGCTCCGTCGGATGCGCGAGATGCAGTACGCCTACCACAAAAAGTTCTTCCACGGTCTCTACTTCTTTCTTGTGCTGGTGATCGGCTGCCTTCTTTGGGACAGCCCTGTGTCTTTGGCCCTTGTCCCACTCCTCGTCATCACTGCTGGAACGCAGTCCTGTTTCTATCTCCACTTTGTCGACTTTGCCCGCATCCACGCTCGCTTTATGGAAGGTCGCCTGAATAAGGCTCTCGGTAAATCAACCCTCATCGGATCCGAAATCGAGGATCTCTATTTCTACCCCATCGACGCCCCCAAGTTCGGCGGTTTTGTCCCCACGACGCCGCTGCGCTTCTTCAGCTTCTTCACCTTGCATTGGGTCGTCCTATGGCTCGGCCTTGCGGCTTTTGCCCTCTGGCGCCTTCTCCCAATGATGGGCCCGTGTGGCAAACACTACCTGATTCTGATCGGCCTCTGGGCCGCCCTGAACTTCATCTACCTCACCTTATTTTTTGGAAAGTCGCGGGATCTTCATGCGATGGACTCTTTTCTGAAAAAGAGTTCATAACTATTTATGTCGGCTTGCGACATCTCCATCGTAACCCCTGTTTTTAATTCAACTCAATGGATCGATCTGTGCGTTCGCTCAGTCAGGCATGCCCTGCAGGGCCAAAGCTATGAGCATATCGTTGTCGATGGGGGCAGTACCGACGGCACGCTGGAGTATCTCAAGCAACAGCAGGATATCCGGTTGATCCTTGGTCCTGACAAGGGGATGTACGATGCCTTGAACAAGGGCATGGCTACCGCACGTGGCCGCATCCTCGGCCACCTCAACGCCGACGAGCAGTACGACCGAGCGGGCCTAACCCAAGCCCTTAGAAAACTTGATCAAACTGGGGCCGACGCCGTCTTCGGACCCACCATTATGCTGGATGGCCAACTCAACTTTCTTTACCTGTTCAATCAGATAACCATTCCCCGTCCCATCGATGCGGATTGGCATATGCCCGTCCAAACCTGCTCGTTTCTGTTTCGCCGTCAGATTTGGGAACGTTGCCCCTACCCTAGTGAATATCGCGTCGTCGGGGATCACGTCTGGTTCCGCCGTCAAATGAAGCTCGGCCTAAACCTTGTCTCCATCCGCAGGCCCATCGGCATCTTCACCTGGCACCAGGACGACATCGCCAAACGCCTCGGTTCTCACGGCGAAAACGCCCTGGCCGACGTGAATCGAAAAACGGTTCGAATGCGTGCCGCCAAGTTATTTTTCCGACTTCGCAAATTAGCATCAGCTGCTTGTTTATCCCCTTTTAGCCTTTCTTACGAGATTACGACCGACCAGCAAACAGGGGTAAAGCGCTCCATTCCTCTCCCTCGCCTAGGACTTTAGTTCTCGAGAAATTTTTTTCGAAATATTTCCATCACAACCTTCGGGTCGGCAAATATTTCGTACTCGGTCCCCTGGGTCCTATGAGGACGAAAATCCCTTAAGATCTTTGTCAATTCACCTGCATGGCGGTATTGCAAAGACTGCCTTCCCAGCATCTCGAGATGAGCTCTTTCTCTGGAGTCCGCAAAAGTGATTACTGGCTTTCCTAAGACGGCGAACTCTCCCACGGCCAACCCAAACGTCTCTCCGTGCCAGCGGGCATGAAGCATCGCATCGCAGGTGGCGAGGAATTTCGCCTTTTCGAATGGATCTACTGTGGCCTGAAGATAGTGAACATTGGAGAAGCTCTCAGTCCCTCGGATGGTTTCAGTATTGAGAAATACAAAATGATCGCTCGTGCAGTTTCGCGCATGCTCAACTACGGCTCTCCGTGCAAAAGGGATATTGAAAGTGTCCCAACCGCCATGCCGACCGAAAACCTTAGCCCCTTTTGGAATCCCCAGTTTTCGCCTGAGGTCTTCCTTGGAAACGAACCGGGGAACATAAAATGGCACAAAAGAATTCTCCCGCCCGGTCATCACCCGTGACATCCAGCAAGACAGGTAGGCATACGCATCCCCGTGGAATTCATCACAAAGGAACTGGGCATGAACACAATTTTTAACTCCGGAAACAAAAAAGCCGTCAAAAGGCCCTGGTTTGGTTAGGTATAGGACTCCTGCCGCTTCTTTCTTCAGCTTTCTACTTAGGTCGTTTTTATCGGCGTACTGAATCACCTCAAACTCCTCCCGCCATTTTTTTAGAAGAGGGTTTGCGGCAAATTCAGGGCGATCCGGAAGACAGAGAACCGATTTGTTCCCCAACACGGAACAATTCAACCGCGCGTAATCCAACATGGCACCCTCTGATCCCCGCTCGGTCAATATTCGACTATGAAAGGCGACTTTCATTTCAGGAACCGGAGGCCGGGGATCTGGCGTCAGTTTCGAGAGGACAAAAGATCTTTGGATTTCTCAGCATGCCACCGAGCATTCGTCCGACTTGGCGACTTCTGTCCAACAGTTCGAAATGTTTTTCGGGGCTCAGTTGTCCGCAATCTTTCGCGAAACACAACCAAGTCTCGGTTTCACTGTTCTCGGCATCGGCATCCGTGAGCTTGGAAACAAAATGAGCCGGGTATCTCCGCTTCGCCCATGCTTCCCGAAGGTTGGCGCAGACAGCCCGGGAGGAGCGCCGGATCTGGTCGGTTAAGGAGAATTTCTCATCGCGATTGAAGTTTTTTGTTTCCTCAAATATCTCCATGGCTACGGCATAAGCCAATTGATAGACCTCCAGCTCCTCCGCCGATTTGATCGGTTTTTTACTCATTCACTTTTGCCGCTTTTGAGCTCCTCCCCCGACCCCTGACTCCCGACTCCCGTTCCGCATCCACATAAAACTCCATCCGCTGATAAACTAACTCGAGCTGATAGCCCGCACTTCTCATTC
>JASGCJ010000045.1:0-5853 GCA_030054195.1 Minisyncoccota bacterium | reverse complement strand
TAAAACTCCATCCGCTGATAAACTAACTCGAGCTGATAGCCCGCACTTCTCATTCGCTGAAACCAGGCAGGTCGCATGGTCGGATTCCATAGGCCGACCCATTCAGGCCGGATCTGACTGGTGCGGATTTCCCTACAAACGCCGGCAGCCTCCCTTGACCCCCTTGTTGTGATTCCAGCAAGATCACTTTTTCTCTCATTCGCAGACCAATTTATCAGACGCCCTTCATGAATCTCGGTTTCAGGACGCATTTTTTTCAATGAAAACAAAGGAAATGGCCGATGCTCCCAAGCCTCAACGCTCCATCCATCGCCCAGCCCTTCAAACCAAACTCCTAAACTTCCCACGAGCCCATCTCCCGCAGCCAACTCGTATACCCGACCGGGCCCATTTCCCCCTAAAAACCTCTCATGAAATACCCTAAAGAACCCCTCCTTGGTGAAACCATGATCCTCTAGCCCCCACCTCCGCTCATAACCCGCCAGCTTTTTGCGATACCAGACACGTGATACTGCAGGATATCGCCGGTACAACCAGCCGCGGAGTAGTCGAAGAACCGATTTCATAGCCCTTTTTTCTAGCACAGAATCTCCTTCGAATCGTCTTCTTCCTATCGCCGTTTTGGGCAGATCCGTTAATGTTCCACCATGGGGCTCCATCCATCCTCGTCCTATGGCGGTCCATGGCATGTTGGGCAAGAATGGGAACAATTGGGTCTGATCTTGCCCCGTTTTCTTCTGAATTGGGCTGAAGTTCATGCCGCTCCAAAGCTCATATCGAATGCCGAAATTAAGACGTGCTTAGATTTCTGGAGCTCTCGGAAAGTCGCCCTTGTCAAACAAACTGCCTACCAAGGGGCTTACCTTCCGGGAGCGGGAAGAAGCTGGAGCCAAACGACCCTGACAGCCCCGGCTCACCTTGGACCCATGTCCTTTTTGGCTGATCTCAATGCCGACTATTTTGTCGTACGCCAAACGCCTGATCCGGAAACCTATCTTTGGAAAGAAAAGTTTGCGGGGGATCCCAACCCCGAGATTGCATTTCGTCGGATCGAAGCATGGCAAGAAGAGCAGGAAACGATGGGCGTAGTAAATTGCGATCAGATACGGTGGGATGATTATGACCTTGTGATCGGTCTGGATATTTCCATCCCAACTCGCATCGTTACCAAATCAAAAAGGACGATGTGGGCCTACTACTCCGTTGAAGCCGGTGGCTCCCTTCATAAAAGGTCCCTTGTGAATCCAATTCAGGGATACCATCTGTACCTAAATCACTGTTTCCGCCGTTATCGTGCACGGCCTTACAACAAAAACCATGTGTTGGAATTCCCCTTCACCTTCCAATCGGCAGCTTCATGGAAACATTTGGCCAAAGAGACGACAGGTGGAGATGCAAATCGCCGGGGTGCTGTCGTCGACCGAGCCAGCTGGCAATCCCATGCTGGGGAAAAACCCACTTTCATGACCCCCTTATCCGGGGATGCCGCCGCCTACATCCGGCTGATGTCCTCCAGTCAGTTCTCGATCAGGACCGACCCGAAGACCCGCTGGGGAAATTGGGCCCTAGAAGCTATTCAGGCTGGCAGCCTCTTCTTGGGCCGAGCGGACTCGCTCGCCATGCCTGGGGTTCTCCTTCCAGATCTGATTGTTGCAGACCTTGCCTCAGCCCATAAAAAGATTGAAGCCCTTCTCAATAAGCCTCTCTATATGCAATCCTTGGCCCGGACTCAGGCAGCTTTGGCGGAACATCTGGCTTTTCGCCGACCCTTGATGGATCTTACCGCACGGGCAAAACAGTTCTTCCAATCATGAAAACCAAAGTCTCAATTAACTTCATCGACTTCCCCCCCCAGAGTCGCGTTTTTTTCCTCGATCTCCTTTCCCCCCACTACGACTTCACTTTTGACGACACCCCGGATTTTCTCTTCTACTCTCATATTGGACACCGCCACCGCCTCTACAACTGCACCAAGATTTTTCACACGCAGGAGAAATATTGGCCCAACTGGAAGGAGTGCGACTATGCAGCCGTCTCTGTCTTGGTCGACGACCCCCGCTCTGCCTACCTCCCGATCTATGCCTTCGACGGCCGGCCGAAAAAGTTAGTTCGGACTTCCGTACCTGATCCCGTATCCATTCGGGAATCGAAGCCGCACTTTTGCTCCCTGCTCTGCGCCTATGTTGATCGGACCGTGCGTCGGCGCGAGCAGTTTTTCCATGCTCTTAACAGGCTTCGCAAAGTAGATTCAGCCGGTCGAGCCCTGAACAACACTGGGTATCGGTTACCCCCCGGTGACCGCTACCAGGTGAAGGTTGATTGGCTAGCCGGCTATCGGTTCAACCTCGCCTTCGAAAACACTCGCCGGGCTGGTTGGTGCACCGAGAAACTGGTCGATCCACTCCATGTGAACACCATTCCCATTTACTGGGGAGACCCTCGGGTGAAGGAGTTTTTTAATGCGGAAAGTTTTATCTGCCGGGACGATTTCTCCTCCGACCATGAACTCGCTGAGTATGTTCTCCATGTCGACGACACTCCCGAGCTATACGCCAAATACATTCAAGCCCCACCCTTCTATAAGAATGTACCCAACTCAGCATACGACATGAACACGTTACTCGTTTTTTTTGATCGGGTTTTTCGACAACCTCAAAGACCTGTGGCCCAGCGACGCTGGTTTTTTGGGCTTACAAAATGGCGGCTTACGAAAAGGAACAAACTCCCAGGGGAATAAAACTTCGCTTCCCTAGGCGTGCAAAAGGCCAAGAACCTCCTGCATTTTTTGGCCAAGAATTTCATTAGAAAACCTGCCTACTGCGTCCCCTCGGCACGATTCCCTCATCGTGGGCAAATCGTCCAAACAGGGTAAAATTCTTTCCTTTAAAAATCCGCCGAGATTGGCCCGCTCCTGCCAAGGGACCAGAAATCCTGTCTCCCTCTCTCGAATCATTTCGGGGATACCCCCCACAGAGAAAGCAAGGGTCGGAGTTCCGCAAGCCAACGCTTCCTGAATCTGACAAGGCGCATTTTCTTGATGAGCGAGATGCAGGTAGAGATCGGCGGCTCGATAAGCTTCCGCAACAGCGTTTTCATCCTTCAATATTCCCAGATAGTTTTGACCAGGTTGTGGACGTCCGTTCCGGCCGAAAATAGCTAGTGTAATGCCGGCCTGCCGGAAGGCTTCTCGCAGCCCTTCCAATAAGTTCAATCCCTTCCGGGGATCATCCACCCTCTCTGCGCCTGCCAGGAAAACTGGGGTGTTCAGCGGCAGTCTGAGTTTTTCCTTAGCCGCCTTCCGGTCTCCGGGGTTGAAGATCTTCAGGTCGATGGGGTTGGAAAGGACTTGGCAGGACCTTCCGGTGCAGCGGGAAGCCAACTTAGCCATCCAGGCAGACGGGGCGGTCAGTATCAACTGGTTACCAAGAATATCCTCAAAGATTGTCCGAAACGGCCCGTTCGCAGCACGAGCCGGCCATTCAGATTCCGGCCAGTAGGACTCCCCGTCCCCCAAAAGCGCCATGTCATGCAAAGTCCAGATTGTGGGGATACGGAGTCGCTGCGGTACCAGCAGATCAAAGCTCCAGCCCCACTTAAAGGCACCGTGCAGGTTGTGAACCCAGATACAATCTGGGCGGAAACGATCGATGCATTTTCTCCATGTCGTGGCAACCCTTGCTTGCATCCATTGGTATCGTAACCGCCGCGGGAGGCTAAGTTGCAAAATTCTTCCAACTCCACGAGGCATTTTCCCCTGAAGACAAAAAACCTCCGATGAAACCGTGCCGTCTCCGCACGCCACCGCCGTGGTGTGTCCCAAAGTTTTGGCCAAGGACCGGCATCGACCTGCCGCTCGAGCGGCTCCTCCAACTTCGAAATGGTCCTGCAGAAACAGAATTCTCATAGGGTCATCCCCTTGCGTCCTCCACGCGCTGAAAGACTGCAAAAAGGGAGTGGCCAGGCAGAAAAGGTGCCAAGGATCGAAGACATACGCGCAAATAAGGGCGGCCTAGTGTGTGCAACAATCTGCCAAGAATTCCGCCAAAGTGGCTCTTCAGGCCAGTGCGAACATATCTTGCGTAATTGTCGATCTGCCCCTCTTTCTCCACTTTTTCCCACCCTAGGTGACACAAGCGCAGCGGAAGGATTCTTGAGAGAAACACTAAGGAAGGTACATCCCAAAGACCTTGATGGTGTGGAGGCATATTGAGGGGATCTTCCGGCACGGCCAAGGGAGAAGGCGGTTGACGTGCCGTGCTGTCAGGCACCGCCACCATCAGAAGGCCTCCGGGCTTCAACACCCGTAAGCAGTCACGGAGGAATGATAATGGTTCCGGAATGTGCTCCAAAACCTGAAAAGCGCATACCGCGTCATAGCTTTCCCCGTGTGCCTCTGCGTGTCGCTCCAAGGTTTCCTGCCTGACATCAAGACCCAGGTTTTTAGCGGCTTCGACAGCTTCCTGGTTCAACTCCAGCCCCGTAACCTTGAGTGCCGGGCGAATCGTAAGACAAGTTCGCATAAACCCCCCCTTCCCGGGCCCCACTTCCAGAATTTTTCCACGGGAAGGCAAAAAGCGAAGAGCCTCCGCAAACTCCCACTTTTCTTCCTGATAATACCAGCCGTGAACGGCTAGCGCGCGGTAGAAGGCATCGTCGCCCACCACCTTCTGAGGAAAATAAAAACGGAAGCCACTTTCGGGACACCGGCGTAGTTGGATTTCCTGCAGATCCCGCAGATAAGGCCGGATATTTACCTGCAAGTGCTGGGCATAGACCTGGATCAAGTCCTCACAGGAAATGCCATGGACTGGAGTGCTTGGAGAACCGGTCAGCGGACTGGGAGCAGTCACTGCCTGCATCAATTCGGCGGGAATCAACCGGATCATCGTCCGCGCAACCTAGCCATCAGCTTCCCCCACAGGCTCTTTTTACCCTCTGTCCGTAGAAAATGGTTCTCAAAAACCATTCGGTCCAGCTGCTCATCGGCTTGGATCGGGCCTGATCCTGTGTAAGGGGGTGGCAAGGGCAACTCCCTTTCAATCCCCACTTCCATGTCTTCATCCCGCGTGTTGGTGGCCGATGCGCCGAATCCCCGATTCCTAATGAGATTTTGTGACGGAACGACGGCCAAGAGACCCCGGGACCAAAGGTGGGAAGTCCACCGGTAGTCCCAAGTATCAATTTGGCCGGATGCCACTCGCGAATAGACAAGGTTCCAGTAACGGATTTCATCGGGACGGCTATTGGGGAAATACCTTCTGATTCCCTCTGCCGGCCACTCCCATTGAGAACGATCGTAGTCTCTCCAAACCCTTCTCCAAGTCGCCCATCCCCAAATATGTAAAAACCGGGAGTAAAAATAGCTGAAGGAGATAGGAGCCTGAATGGGGAGAAAACAATTTCCCGCAATTCCTGCAATCTTGGGGTTTTCACGATAACGGGCCAGCATTTCCTGACAAAAAGGAAAGAAATCCGGCATAGGATGGCAATCCTCTTCAAGAAGAATAGCCTCAGTTTCATTTAAGAAGACCTCATCCAAACCACTTTCCAAGCGAACTCTCAACCCCATGTTTTTAGGGGCATACACTCTTTTCACCTCACACGGCCAGTTTACGCCAACTTCAGCCACACGACGGGCTTCTTCGCATAACTGGAACTCGAGCTGCCCCCCCTCCACTTTGGGTCCATCTGCCACAATGTATAACTTGCACGGTTGATATCCGCTTATGGCACTAATCAGGCCTTTAACTAACTCTGGGCGTTTATAGATGAAAATCGCAACTGGTGCTTTATTTGAACTTAATTCTCTTTTCTCCATATAGTTTATTTTAATGGATTCCTCTGTTCAACCCA
>JASGCJ010000082.1:1536-2988 GCA_030054195.1 Minisyncoccota bacterium | reverse complement strand
ATCTTCTTTGCGAATCCTCCCAAAGAAGCCTGTTTTCGACTGAACTGCGCCCGGGCGACTCCGGAGGACTTGGCCCGTGGGGTGGGGATTTTTTGTGAAGTCCTAAAATCGGTTATGAGCCGAAAGAAATAGCCCGGCGATTCTCAGACAGGAATGGCCGCTTCGGTCTGCGGATCAAAGAAAACCGCGCGGGAAAGGTCGGGTCCCAGATTTAACTTTTTGCCCTCCAGATCCATAAATTCGATCTGGGTAGTCCGGCAAATACAGGTGTGGCCTCCAGTTCGGAGGTAAACAAAAGTTTCCGCTCCCATTGGCTCTACCACTTCAACGGTGGCTTCGAGGGTGACTCCTGAGGTCAGCGAATTGGGATGAAGATGCTCCGGCCGGAGTCCCAGGATCACATCTCGATCCTGCCGTGAAGAAAGGCGTCGGGAAGTTTCCGCGGACAAGGCGCAACGGAAAGGCGTCTGTCCTGCAGGAACCTTTTCAATAAACTCCAAGGTTCCTTGGCGGGAGGCGGTCAGTGTACCCGTGAAAAAGTTCATCGGGGGACTACCGATGAATCCGGCAACAAAAAGATTCGCTGGTTGATGGTAAAGCTCCAGAGGAGCGGCGATCTGCTGGACCTTCCCATAGCGCATGACGACAATGCGATCTGCCATAGTCATGGCCTCGGTCTGGTCATGCGTCACATAAATCATCGTGCTATTCAGTTTACGATGAAGTTTTGATATTTCTGTCCTGGTTTCGACCCGCATCTTGGCATCGAGATTGGAAAGGGGTTCATCAAAAAGAAAGGCCTTGGGATTACGAACAATCGCCCGGCCTAGGGCAACTCGTTGTCGCTGTCCGCCCGAAAGGGCTTTGGGCTTACGTTCCAAAAGATTATCGGGTTCGAGCAACCCGAGAGTCTTTGCCGCTGAATCCACACGATGGCGGATTTCGTCCTTCGGAACGCCTCTTAGTTCGAGCCCAAATGCCATATTCCGGAAGACTGACATATGGGGGTAAAGGGCATAGTTTTGAAAGACCATGGCAATATCGCGGTCCTTTGGAGGGATTTCGTTAATCTTTTTGCCATCGATATAGATGGCACCACGTGTGATCTCCTCGAGCCCTGCAACCATGCGAAGAGTCGTTGTTTTTCCACATCCTGAGGGTCCGACAAGAACCATAAACTCCCTATCCTGAATCTCGAAATTGGCGTTATCGACTGCGACTTTTTCCGGTCGACCTTTTTCACCTGGATAAATCTTATAAAGGTTTTCGATCAGTACTTTAGCCATAGGGTCTCCGTGTTTGGGTTGAGTTTCATTGGTAAAGCGTGTGAGTTCATTTGAGCCCCGTGGTGGCGATTCCACGAATGAAAGTTCTTTGGGTCAGAAAGAAAAGAACCAGCACAGGAAGTAAAACGAGGGTTGAGGCAGCCATAAGATGATGCCAAGGAGTTCC
>JASGCJ010000082.1:0-1436 GCA_030054195.1 Minisyncoccota bacterium | reverse complement strand
AAAAGCGGGTACCCATAGGGGCTGGAAGGTCCCGATCCAGCCTAGCGCGCGGAATAGTCCATAAATGGGAACCATCACTACGGGGAATGGGATCATCATGGTCGCGAGAAGAACAAAGAAAACGCCATCCCTTCCCCGCCAGTCGAGGCGTGAAAACCCGTAGGCTACCAGGGCGCTTGAAAAGACTGTCCCCACCACATTGAGAAAAGCGAGGACGAGACTATTTCTGGCATAGAGCCAGAAAGGCCCCATCGCTTTCATGGCATCGGGGTAGTTGTGCCACTGGGGGGAAGAGGGGAGCCACTGGGGAGGAAGTTTCATTGTCTCGTTCAGGGGCTTGAGGGAGGTGGAAACCATCCAAAAGAAAGGCAAAAGGAAAAGAAACCCTAGTCCAAGAAGGGCGATGATGGACAAGGTGGAGTTGAAATTCTTTTTCATTTTCCAGAGTAGTGAACTTTTCGTTCTCCATACCGGACTGTAATGAGACTGAGTCCGATAATGAGAAGAAACAGGCATAAGGCGAGGGCGGAGGCGTAACCCATATTCCAGTAGTCAAACGCGTTCTGGTAAATGTAAGTAGCGAGAAAGAGCAGGGAACGCCCGGGTCCGTCACCGCCGTTGGTCAAGATATAGGGAACAGCAAAGGTTTGTAGGGCTCCGATGATGCTCATCAAGACGTTAAAAAAAATCACGGGAGAAAGCATTGGCAGGGTAATATGAACGAATCGTTGCCACGCATTGGTTCCGTCTAGCTCTGCAGCCTCGTACAACTCAGCAGGAACGTCTTGGAGGCCTGCGAGGTAGATGACGACGGCCTGGCCAGTTCCCCAAAGACCTGTCAGGATAAGACCCCACAGAGCGAAATTGGGGTCATTTAACCAGTCGGGTGTCTTAAGCTGGGTGTGGAACAAGAGATTAAGGAAATCCAAAAAGGGCCGGAGCAGGTTGTTGACCAGTCCCATGGGTCCGTTGAGCATCCATTGCCAAAGGATTGCGAGCGAAATCGCGGGTACGAGGGAGGGGAGAAAAAAGATTGTCCGGTAAATGCCTTGTCCTGCGATGGGTTGGTTGAGAAGAACAGCCAGACCGATGGATAGAAAAGTGCTTAAAGGGATGGCTACTGCAGCGAAAACAACGGTGTTTTGTAGGGCTTTCCAGAAAACTGGGTCACGCCAAAGATCCACATAGTTCTGTGTTCCTAAAAAAACAGGCTGGGAAAGAACACTGTAGTCACAAAGCGAAAACCAGATCGAGGCGATAAGGGGATAAAGATTGAATGCCAAAAAACCCAGTATCCAAGGGGATATAAAAGCCACCCCCTTGATTAGGCTTTTGCGCTCTCCAGGTGTCATGGGTGAATCTCTTTTTCCCAAAGTGCTACTCGAACGGGGGCTACCTTATTCCAGCGATCTACCTTTGCATCCAGGGCTTTCTGT
>JASGCJ010000044.1 GCA_030054195.1 Minisyncoccota bacterium | reverse complement strand
CTGCGTAAGCAGACGTCCACTCCATCATGGAATGAGAAACCTGAATGGGTGGGGGCAGGTCTTAGGGGACCAATCCCTTGGTCGCCTAGCTGAATATTCACTCCTCAAGCCCGCGCTTGCCGGATCCGTAGGGTCAGAAACGCGGCGAGGATGAGGCAGGCTCCCCCGAAGGTGACGACGTTCATCCGATGGATTTGTGGGAAGAACTCCATCGCCCGACTGACGATGACGGCGATGAGAATCTGGGGAAGAACGATGAAGAGATTAAAGATTCCCATATAAACGCCCATTTTCGATGAGGGGATAGAGGCGGAGAGCATCGCATAAGGCATGGAGAGAATGGAGGCCCAAGCGATGCCGACTCCTGCAAAGCAGATTCCCAAGAGAAGGGAGAGGTTGTCGCCACGGGGAAGGAGTCCAACGGAGGCTAGGCCGATTCCGCCAAGGAGAAGGGATGTGGTGTGGATGGCACGGGCAGAAAACTTACGTCCCAGATAAAGGAAGGCCATGGCCGCGAAGAATGCGACGAGGTTGTAGATGGCGAAGGAGTCGTTCGCGAGAGTGACTCCTTGCGGGTAGAGGGGATCTTGCGGGCCAGCGGCACCGAGTAGATCGCGGGCGACGGCGACAGGAAAGAAGATCCACATGCAGAAGAGGGCCATCCAGGTGAAGAATTGAACTGAGGCGAGTTGGCGCATGGTGTCTGGCATAGATCGGATCGCAGTGGCGATTTCACCCATGCCTTCGTTTTGGAGTTTTTTGAATTCGTTGAGATCGGTGGGTGGTGTTTCTCTTGTGGTCACTACAGTCCACAAAACGCTCAGGAGAAAGACAACGGCTCCGATGGTGAAGGCGAGGTGGACGGTTTGGGGGATGGGATGGTCGGGAGAAGAAGTGGAGGTGATTCCGAATTGGGAGTGGAGCCAGCCAGGGAGTTTGGAGGCGAGGACGGCTCCCGCGCCGATGAATACGCTTTGCATGGCAAAGCCGACGGTGCGTTGGCGTTCGGGAAGGAGGTCGGCCACAAAGGCGCGGAAGGGTTCCATGCTGACATTGACGGAGGCATCAAGGATCCAGAGTAGACCTGCGGCCATCCAAAGGGCGCTGGAGCGGGGCATAAGGAAGAGAGAGAGGGAGGCGAGGATGGCTCCGACGAGGAAGTAGGGTCGGCGACGACCGAGGATGGGGTGCCATGTACGATCGCTGAAGTGGCCGATGATGGGTTGGATGATCAGGCCGGTGATGGGGGCGGCGAGCCAGAGGAGAGGGAGGGCGGATTCGGAAGCGCCGAGGTATTCGTAGATCGAGCTCATGTTGCCCATTTGGAGGCCCCAACCGAACTGGATACCAAAGAAGCCGAACGACATATTCCAGATGGAGAGGAAGGAGGATGCGATTGGGGTGGGGGATGGGGCTGATTTCATCGGGGAATTATCTCCTAAAAATTAAAAAAGAGGAGTTGGAAGATGGACAAAGTGAGTCGGAGTTACTGGACTACGAGGCGATAGAATCTGCGGGAAGGAGAGGTTACGGAATCAATATACGAGAGGGTTTTGGGGACTTGGGTGTCGTTGGTCAGGTCTGTGGCATTAGGAATGGGCAACCAATCACCGCTTGATAGATCCTCACAGGCCTCGACGGTGTAGGTCCGACCAGGGACTGCAGTCCAAGTGAGAGTAGTTTCGTTTGGAGTGGCGACGATGGTTTCAATCTCAAAGCGGGAGTTGGCGTTGAGGGGATCAGTGCCTGCAATTAGCTCATCGGAATTGGTCTGACCGTCGCCGTCTTCATCCCCGGTTTGGGAAAGAGAGCGGACGGAGGGGCTGGGGCTGGAGGGTGTGGATGTTTTTGATGGGTCGTTAGGGTTGAGGGCAGTGACGGTGAAAGTGTAGGTGCCGGGGGTCAATCCTGGGAATGAAACTGAGGTTGAGGTCGTCTCGACAGTGGATCCGTTGCTGGCCGTAACCCGATAAGTAGGGGTTGGTCCTTCAGAGTCATTCACGGCGTTCCAACTCACAGTAGTTGTGCCATTCGCTGTGATAGAGGAGGAGATTGTGGGAGATCCTGATACAGTGGGCGGTGGGGTGACGTCGTAGAGTTTGAGGTACTGGGCTTCGAAAGGAGCGGTAGTCCACGTGGCATCCGCAATCGGCACGGGGTTGAGGGAGACGTTAATGCCATTGGCTTCAATCTGGGAACGCGTGAAGCCTGCTCCCCAGAGCCACTGGTCACGGCGGCTGCTTTGCTCATTGGCACGACCGGCGTAGGCGGCAATGTTTTTCGCATTGTAAAGGCGACCAGTCTGTAAGCCGAGGATGTCAGCCAGAGCAGGAGGCAGGCCGAACGTGTTATCTTGGGCGCTGCTTCGGTCGAGGCTGGTGAAAGCGAGCACTACTTCCTGCCGGGCCAGAGGGGTGTTGGCTGAGGTGTATTTGGCCACAGCGAAAATCTCCGGATCAGGATCGTTGCTACTGCGCGGATTCAGAAACCAGCGGTTGGAGCTACGCAGAGCGGGGCTTGAAGCGCGGGCTTGGCCGACAGCGGCGTAGGCCGGGGGGAGGAATTGCACGCCGGAGGCATTGCCGTCATAAGCGCTCCACTGCGGTTGCATTGAATTCCATTTTTTGAAGTTCGGAATGAATTTGCCGAAGTTCTCCTCGTACCAGTCGAAGCCGCCTTGGGGCGCTGAATTCTGCGTTTTCTGTCCCGCGCCAATTTCCTGGCCATACATCAGCATGGGCGCACCGTCGGTCGTGGACACTGTGGTGTAGCGGATGAGCGCCTGCCACGGGTCGCTGTAGGGCAACTCATCGTGTGAGGTGTTGTTGAGTAGCACGAGACTTTGGCCATAGGAGTTCCGACGTCCCTCCATGATCGAGCGGTAGGCGGACGTGGTTGTGGCCGCCTGAAGCGGGAATACGATGTTCTCGTTGAGCACGGCGAAGTGCCGGCTGGAGCGGTAGGTCACCTGCTCGCCGTCGAGACTTTCCGTCATGAAGACGAAGTTCCACTTCAGCTCATGCGTACGGTTGATGATGTACTCCATGGCTTGAGGCGGAAGACCCTGTCCGAAATCTTTGCGCAAACCGTCGATTCCGACGGCGTCCAAAGCATCGCGAGCGGTGCCATCCGAGCTGGTTGAATTGTATCCACGGTGGCCGGACTGAATAATCCAATGGGGCAACACCTCGCCGAAGTAGCGCCAGACGCCTCTTGTCGTGGCGGACATCCCGCCAAAGTCCATCCAATCGCCTTCGTTACGGGTGATGGCACGGCTAGTTTCGGCGCTCGGGTTTCCAGTGACGAGGGTCGCGTAGTTTCCGAAAAAAACATCCCGCACATCGGACCATTTTCCGAAATCGTTGCGATCTGGCGCGGTTGCGATCTGGTTAGCGGTCAGGGCCGGCGCGCTGTAGGCGGCCGCTCCGCCATTACCATCAGTCGAAAAGAATCCTGGGACTCGGTCGCGGATTTTGTCGCTGGGCTGCCAATTGCTGGAACTGCCAAAAATCTCCACGCCCTTTTGCCCGAGAACCACATCTGGAGCGGTGTGGTTGAAGGGAAAATCCAACATCAGCTGAATTCCTCCTTGGTCGGCCGCCGACGCAAAATTCTTGAATGCCGCCATGGCCGCCGCGTAGTTGGCAGGATTGCCGACCGGATCGCTCAAGGCACCGTCATAATTACGGGTATAGAGTGGGTTGATTTCCCAAAAGTTCCGGATGGAGTAAGGGCTTCCGGGATCATAAAGGGAGTTAGTGGTTGGGTCGGTTTGGCGTCCATCCAGACCTTGGGGATGGAATGGCTGAAACCAGATCCAATTGACCCCGAGGTTTTGTAGCCAGGCAATGTTGACCCGTTTAGCCGGATCGTGGAGATCTTCGAAAGTGCCCCGACCGGAGAAGCTTGCCGCGGTGGCGTTGGCATTGGCCACGTGAATCTCGTAAACCCGCATATCTCGAGCAATTTTTGGAGCTACGACCACGGCGTGGTCGCGGATTCCGGAACTGCCCAGCCAGATCCACGGGTCGGTCGAGCTAGCGCGGTAGCGGGTGGTCACACGATAAGCGCCGGTCTTGAGAACCGGCAGGTCGAGTTCGTAGGTGCCGTCATTATTCGAATCAGTCATGGCATAGGCTCGGAAATAGGCCCTAGTGTGTGCGGTGGTAGTGAGGTTGCCGTCGGGCGGTAGAATGCCGTCCTCAATACCGTCATTGTTAAAGTCATCGTTCGCCCGGTCACGATTGTTGAGGTTAGTAAACACCTCAACCTGCGCGGCGATCCCGGGGTTCAGCCGAATCTGCAGCGATGGGGAGGATGTGTCGTTGTTCTCATCGATATAGAAGTTGGATTTCGAGTAGTCACCATTCGCTCCGTTGACTGTGAAGACAGGACGCGGAGGGGATACGGTGAAAGAGAAAGGGTTTGCTTGTGCCGTGGACTCGTTCGTCGTGACGGCGTTTCCGGAATGTACAAATGTGCGTGAATGGTTGCTGAAATCGGTGATGAAATAACATTGGACCGTCGCGCCGACAGTGCTCGGCATGGTCAGGGATGCCTTCCAGAATTGATTGAGATTGTTGCCAGATCCGACATTCGATTGGAAATCTAGGCCGACCGACTGCCATCCGCCCCCGTTTATCCGGTAAACGAACCAACCTCCGGTCTGGTTGGCCCCGTCACCCTTCCAAACACCTTGGTAGAAAGTCACGCTCTGACCGGCACCCGGGGTGGCTGGATCGCGCATAGACCCGGGAATTCCATCCTGAGTGGACTCAGGAATATGCCAAATATTGGCCTGTTGCGCTAACAGTGGCGTCGTTATTAGCAGCCACGCTGAAATAAAAAGTGTCCAGCTCCTAATCCTGAAGGAGGTACGACGGCGTTTTGGACAGTGGTTATGCGAAAAGTCTATTAAGCTGTTCATGGTGCAGTGATTTTCACTTTGTAGAACTTGCGGGGTGAGTTGGTGGCGGAGGAGTCGGTGACCGATTGAGGCTGTCCGTCTCCCGTGATTGAGTTGCCGATATTGGGCCAGCTCGGTCCCGCAAGGTTTTCGGTGCCCACGACTTGGTAGTTCAGCCCTGTGACAGTGGGGAAGGTGATGGTGAAGCCTGCTGAGGTTAAGCCTGAGACGCTTGGCACTGGAAGACCGTTAGAGGCGGAGGAGTTGGGATTCGAGCCAAGTTTCATCTCAATAAGATTACCCACTCCATCGCTGTCAGGATCCCCGCTGGCAGTCTGTTCGAGGCTGCCGAAGTTGCTGTTTTCCCAGCTATCCAAAAGACCATCGGCATCGCTATCGGGGTTCGGAGTGTCGATACCATCGTCAAAGCCGAGGGTGATTACATGGGTGGTGCTACTGCCGTTGAGTTCCACTTCCACTTGATGGGTTTGAGCTTGGTTACGACGAAGAACGCTGGTGCCTGCGACGGTGAGATCTGAGGCGGTATCATTGATGACGGCACTTGCGGATACCTCGATAAAGGCGCGAACCACTTCGGATCCTGACGTATTTTTCACGGACACACGGCGCTTGTCGGACGAGACAATCTCACTTTCAAGGCCGGCTTGCCCACGGAGGAGGAGGTCCTCGAGATTGGGGGAGAGGCCGAAGCGGATGTAGGCTTTATTGAGGGAGCTGAGTTGGTATTCGGCGGTGAAGGCTTTCGCATTCGCTGAGGCGAGGGTGATGATCTTGGTCACATCATTTTGGTTGCTGAAGAGCCAACCGGTGGAGTTCACAACTGCTTCCGAGGTATAGTTGGCATTCACGGAGTTACGGTCACCTGTTCCTGTTGTTGGCCTGAGCCACCAGTCCTTAAATCCGCTGGTGCGGTAGGCGGTGGCGTTGTCAGAGCCTTCGTCCTCGGTGTCGGTGTTGCTGTAGGCAGCGAAGTTGCCAGCGACCTGCCAGACTTTTCCCGTCGTCGGATTCCGCATCCAAGCGGCGGTCATGCGGCCACCCTTGGTTTCGAAGACGCCGAAGAGGCGGCTGTTAAAGAGGAGGTACTCGTTCACTCCGTCTAAATCGACATCTGCGGCTTCCGAGCCGAGAGTCGTTCCGTTGGCTATCGAGGCCCAAGTATTTACGCGCTCGTAAAGTTTTGCGTACCGAGCTTGAGACTGACTATGTCTGGAGAAGGAGGCTAATGTTTGTCCTACGCCAGAGTCTGGGACGATATATTCACCTGTGCTGAACTTGCTCAGATCATTGTTCGAGGTTGTGTGGAAGGCCGTGAGGAACATCGATCCGTGTAGGACGGAATCAGCTACTGTTCGAAGGCTGGGCTGCGTGACTGGGTTGACAGTTTGGGCAGCGGACCATGCGTCACCCGCAAGAGTGCCCGGAGTGCCAACCTGTCCGAAAGCGGTGCTGGTCCCAAATCTCTGTGAAGCAAGGCCAGGCCGATTATTGCCTCCTTGATACCAGTTGTCGTAATTCTCGCCTGTGGCGTGGTCGACCCAATCCTTGGCGACTGTGCCCAGCGTTGTATTCGCGCGAGTCACTGTGCCCCAAGTGTTGGCGAGGGATCCGTTGTTAAGATACTGGATTTGACCATTGGCGATTTGGCCGGCGGTGACCACGCGAATCCAGGGCCGGCTGGCCAGCCAGCGGACATTTGCATCGTAGCTGGTTGCACGAGCCGGACTTGAGAAGTCGTTTAGGTCGCGGGACAGCACAACAACTTGATCTTGGGTGTTGCTGCGACTGCGACGGGAGAGAAGTTGGCGGACGGCGAGGCTGGAGCCCTCGTCAAGGGTCTGGTCGAGGTATTCCGAGGTGAAGTCATGAATGGGGAAGATTTTTATGTTGCCGACTTGGTTGATTCGGAAGCCGTCGGTTCCGAGGGCAGACGAGCGACCGAACCATTTGACAAAATGCCGCATCTGATCGGCGAAAATGTACTGATATCCCATGGAATCGATTTGAGAAAGGGTAGAGGAGTCGAGAACACGTTCTGGAGCCCAGAAGATTTGGCGGGAGGCAGTCGTGGTATAGATGGAATCAAGGAAACGATCGGCTAAGGCTTTGTTGGATTGATTGAAGGCGGGGGTGAAGTACTTGAGCATGTGGTCGGAGAAGGTGGAACCGAGAAGGTTGATCCAGCCCTGGTTGATGCCTGTGCGAATGCGTTGGTTAAAGGCCGGACCATCCGTGCGGGGGTCACTACTCTTGGCCCATTCTAAGGCAGAGGCCAAAGTAGGAGTGATATGGAGAGTGAGAGGGGCGTCGTAGTTTTCGTGTGTGGCGAGGAGGCGGTGGTAGCCGGCGGGGTTGGAGGCAGCTTTATCGTGAAGAAGGGCTTGGGTGGATCCTGCGGGTTGGATGGCCTGATTGCCATGTGCCAGCAGCATGACTTTGGAGGATTTATTTCGGTCGTTTGCCGAACTACGACCAAAGTAGCTAGAAAGTTTGCCGTTCAAGCGGATGTTGTCTTGGTCTTTTGAGTAGTCGGACGCAATCCAGTCGTCGGAGATGGTGTCGCGAATATCGTTTCGGCCCGACAGGTCTCCGGTTCCGCTTCCGATCGTATTCGGCCTAGTTGTGAAAACCTGGAAATTCAGTGTTTCTGGATTTCCACCCCAACCCGCATCGATCAGATTCTGGCGATCGACGGAAATTTCAACTGCGTCGTAGCGGCTCGACCAAGCAATACGGTTTTGACCCGATCCGAATGCACGAGAGACCACTCCGAAACCCAGCGGATCTTCATATTGACCGGTGCTATTGTTGGAGCGATTGGTGTCGACAAAAATGGCGCCTAGATCCTGGCCGTAAGCGGCAACGACAACTTCCCAACGCATATCGGTCGCGATGTCTACCTCATTGGGAATTGCGCGCTCGCCGACGGCAGGGTTGCCGGTGTCGATGACGATGTAGGCGTCCACTTCGCCCTGCCAAGCGTTGGGGGCGAGATCCATCAAGTCGACTCGGAAGTATACCTTTCCGTCGGTAGCTCCGCCGTCCCGGAAGGAGAAGGCGACGATATCGCGTGAGTTGTCGCTGGTATTGGTGCGATAGACATCCGCCCCTTGGCTGCCTCCCTCATTGTATTCATCGAGAGCGAGGAGGTCTTGGTGGGTCCAATCGGTAAATTCGCCGATTCGGATGGTGCCTTCGCCCGGGCCAACCCCACCGCCAGAGTTGGGTTGGTTGGGATGGGTGCCAGCGCTCAGTTCATCCGCGTTACTGATCTGATCATTGTCCGGATCTCCGGCGGCCCCATTCTTGGGATCGCCCAGAGTTCCAGTCGCGAAGTTGTAGATGCCGTTATCGAGTGGATTAAGATTCTTTTCCACTTCCCATCCGTCAGGCAGACCGTCGCCGTCGGTGTCTCCTTGTTGAGGGTCAGTTTCCGTGATCAAAAGCTTTGGCCAACCATCGGGTTGGGCGGAGCCTGTGCCCGTCGTGGAGTAGGCGGCGAACAAGGTAACGTAGTTGATCGCCCGCGATGTAGCACCGCCAGTGCGGAAGGCAGAGCCAGCGATGGCTAAGGGGGTGTTTGAATCGAGATCAAGAAGGAGAAGTTTGGTCGAGCCGTCAGCATCTTTTAGTAGCAGATCCGTGCGGCCATTGAGATTTTTATCCTCGCCATAGCCGTCTGTCAGCCCGTCGTCGTCAGAGTCGGCTTTGGTCGGGCTAGTTTCCTGCCAAAGGTTTCGTTCCCACGAGTCGACGACGTTATTGGGCCAGTCTCCTGTCTCAGGCCGGGCAGTGGAGTATTGGGAAATGGTGGCAGTCAAAGGAAGAGATTTGCCGTCGCCATCGGTCCAGCCGTTGCGGTTAGCGTCTTCCACTCCGTCCAGGATGCCGTCTCCATCGGTGTCTGGATTCGTGGGGTTGGTGACAGAACCTGCGGCCTGGCGGGATCGGTCATCGCCGTTGCTTTGGGAGCCGACACCGGGAACCGCTGGGTGGTTTTCGACTACAGCGTAAAGGGGGGGATCCATGTCACCGATGAAGTTTTTGAATCCATCACCGTTGGTGTCGACCGTGGTGTCGGTGTTAGTGCCGGCGGTGCGCCAGCCCACTTCTAATCCGTCGGGGAGGCCGTCCCCGTCCGAGTCGGGGCTAGTAGGAAGAGATTTTCCTGTGGCGTAGTAAATATGGACGTCGCCATTTTTCCAAGTCTCAGCATTTCCTGTCGGCAGGGGCTTGCGATTCGTTTCGTCAATATTGACAAGGCCGTCGTGATCGTCGTCCTTGTCGTCGAGTCCTGATGGATCCACAACTTGGCGGAGAAGCACGCGAGCGGTGCCAGAAGTCTTTGTGGGAGTAGTGCCACTAAGGAGTGCCTCTGCTTCCAGCGTGTAGTTACCCGGTGCAGTGATACTCCAAGAGTAAGTCCAGGTCTTGATGTTGCCATTTACAACTGAGGTTGGGCTACTGGCGGTGATCCCCGTTAGGGTGGGTGCACTGCTCACGCCTGTGCTGGTCTCGACTTGAACTTCATAGGTTAGGGCATCCGCACCAAGACCGTCGGGCAGTATAATTTCGGTCGGTTTTCCGTCTGAGCCAACTTCCGTCGGGCGGGTGATTCGGATAAAGGGTTTGTTGCTCGGGCGAACGTTGACGAAACGGGAAGACGTCAGCCAATTATCCGGGGTTTCTAGGTCTGCGGGATCTTTATAGATGACCCGGAACTCCTGAAGATTGACGGAAGAGTTGTAGAGATTGGGTAAAGGGATGGAGAGCTGGTGGAAAGCGTTGCCAGGGCCGAAGTCTCCATAGTTAATCGACCAACCCGTACGACTCTGGGCAGTGCCTTGGGCCAAAAAGGTGAAACGCGCGATCATCTGCTCTGGAGTGATGGATGGGTTGCTGAGGGATTTTGGGAAGTAGACCTGCATGGTGTAGTTGTCGTCCACGGAATCTCCGTCGTTCGTGGGGAATCCGATGATAAGGCGCTGTGCGTTGCCGCGGGTTTCGACTACCCGGGTGATTTCACGGACGTGGGCGGTAGTGGGGTCGAGAGTGAAGTTCCGAGAAGAAGAGGCTTCCACGAGTCGAATTTTGATGGTGCCTGCACCCGTGAGAGGAATGTTGTTATAGGTAAACCGCCACTCTTTAGGTTGAGGGTTTGTGATGAAGAGGCTGGGGGTCACCTCGGTGGCTTTAGCCCAAGTAGGATTTAGGGTCGTATCGTAAATTCCATTGCCGTTGAGGTCGGTGAATGCTTCTCCAAGATCCCAAGTTTTATTTGCGTTGGCATCTACGAACGGTTCGAATCCCACGCCATTTCCATTTTGCTGTTTGGTCGTGGTGTCGTCATTTGCGGTATCGGAGTCGGTGATGGAGTACCAGACTTCCTGGACCGTCGTGTCGGTGCGGACAACCATCTCGTAACTGGAACCGCCGACGGTGTCTCCGTCGTTGGTTGGGAAGGCGAGTACGCCCTGTGGTGTTTCCGCATCATAGTAGAAAGTTTGGGTGAAGGTGTTGTAGAGCGGCGCTTGGTTGGCGGGACGATTAAGGAAGGTGCGAGCGCGAAGGACGTGGAAACCTTCGGAAAGACCAGTCTGCATGGCGAAAGGCCAGTTGTCATACGACTGACCAAGGGTCGGGGTTCGTGCGTAGTCGTTGTGAGGGAAATGCTGGACGGTAGAAGGGTTGAAATCAGCCACGCGGAATGTGGTGAGCATTTTCTTTTTGTAAGCATCGGAAATAGGGCCGTTGGGGAACCAGGAGGGAGCCCCAGCCCCTTCGTTTTTGAAGAAACCGATCTTGTAGCTGAATGTGGTGCCGCCAGCGGGTTTGGGAATGCCGTTTGCCGACCACCAGTCTTTGCCTGAAACAGTGCGCTGATAATTCAGCTCGGCGACCCTTGTCATTCCTTGGCCGATGCCACCCGCGCCCTCGGGGAAACTTCCATCGAGGGTGTAGTAAACAAACGCCTTGAAGCCAAGCCCAACCGAGTTGCTTTCTGCCCAAATGGCGATGCTGGCTCCGGATTCGTCAAATTGTAGGGGCTGTGGAGCCGTTCCCCCTGCGGCGGCTGTGGGATCGTGAAAGACAACCGAAGCCTGATTGCCGCTTTCCGTTCCGGAGTCGTTGGCGGCAACGGGGCCGTTGTTGATGGAAACGGCTCCCCCGATGATTTTGGAATAAGTCTCGGCACCGGGAGAGCCGATCTGACATCGAGTGGTGTCCTTGGCCGCGAATTTTTCGGGATGTTGACGATCGACGAAGGTGGGCTGTTCGTAGCCGAGCCAAATATCAGTTCGGAGACCCGGGGGGTTGTCGCGCCACGCGGGATCACTGCCCAAGCGGCTTGCATTCAAATTCACGCCGCCATCTAGTTTGAGCAGGATGTTTTCCGCCGATCCGTCGGCCCGTGCGAGGATGGTGAAGGGTTGGCCGGCTTTCACCACGGGGACGGTGGTTTGGTAGGTATAAGGCAGTGGGGTGGTGCCGGCAGGATAACCACGGTTGCTTAATCCCTCGGGATTGAAGGATGCATCACCATCGCGTCCGTCTTTGCGGGTTACGGTGATCCGAGGAACTTCAGATCCATTTTGGTAAAGCGTGATGGCTGCGCTGGGCCATAGGGTGGAAAGTTCGGGCGTGCGGTAGCTGAAAAGGAAATATCCGCCAGGCGGTACAGTGACAGCGTTCAACTCACGGGCATATTTGTAGAAGCCGGTCATGCTCGATCCGTTAGGAGCCTCGGCGTATTGCCAGAGATAAGCATCAGAAGGAAAACTTGTGGTGATGCCACGAGCCTGACCCTGTGCGGTGTTGTCATTCATCATCATCACCATGGTGATCTCGTCAGCCGCGCTGCCACTACGGGTCGATCCGTCTGGATTACGGTTATCGCGGCGTTCGAAGGCGAGATAATCGCCATCGGCCCAGCGGCCTTGCTGCAAACCACGGGCAAAATTGTTGTGAATCTTTAGGATGTTCGGAATTCTTGGGTCACCAAACTGTCCGAGGTATTGTGTGTTGGCGTGCCGCGGGAAGGCACCGCCGGATTCGCCAAGAGTTTCGGCCTTGTTGTAGCCGTCGGAATAGATGAGGCCCATGCCCTCGCGGGTCATGTAGTAGGCATGTTGCCACTCTTTTTGGGCGGCGTAATCGCTGTCATGGCTGTTGGCGTGAGTGACTCCGAGGTTGGTAGTAAATCCGCCAGCGCCAGGAGAGTCGAGTCCTTGCAAGCCAGCCGAAGGATTTCCCAGCACACCGTTGAGCTTGCTGCGAAGATCATTGTCGACGAGACGCATGCCCGCGTCCCAGTACCCACCGTATCCAGGAGGTTGGCCCAAGTGCTCGCCAAAGAGCATGGCATCGTCGCGGGGTCTTTTCTCGTCAAAGACGGAGTCTCGGTGGTTGGTATCGATGAAGCCACGAGTGCGGTTGAACTGGGATTGAATTCCGCCAAGGTAACCGGCGTTGCTGGAATCCTTGTTTGTGCCCGATTGCTGGCCGAAAAAGTAGTCGGGCACGTGTTTGACGGCATCGAGCCGGAGTCCGTCGGCCTTCGTACGATCCATCAGCCAACGAGCGGCCCTGATTAGGTAAGCTCCGACGTCTTCAGTGAAAGCCTCTTTCCTGGCATCAATGTACTCCTGCGCTTTGGCGGTGAGTTGGGCGCTGGTGGCGCTGGTGCCGAGTTCCGCTCGGGCTTGGTCGATGAGGACTCCGAAATAAGCGGTATTGCCATCCTTGTCCTTGTCGTACTGTTCGGGGCGGGCGAGATCCCGAATGAAAGAAAGTTTCGGATGGGTAGAGCCTTCGCTTGTCCCGTGGTTTGCATTAGGAGTCTCGTGGGCGATATCGATCAGGTCAGAAAGTCCGAGATTTTGCACCTGCCATGCAGATCCCCAATCTCGGCAGTTGTCCCACTTGCGGTAGAAACCGTCCTCCGTTTTTCTTAAGTGGAAATCCTCGGGCACCATGCCTGGGTAGGTATCGATCGGGGTGTTTTCGTTGTAACCCGGCACATCAAAGGCGCGATGATTCATAATGTTGTCGAAGTAGACGCTGATGCCAAAGCGGTGAGCGACTTCCATCATTTCGAGCAGTTCCGC
>JASGCJ010000081.1 GCA_030054195.1 Minisyncoccota bacterium | reverse complement strand
TCCGCTAGGAGATTCGATCTTGGTTTCGAAAACGGGATTGGGCGTAAAGCACCAGATCCGAGCGCGGACACGGTCCCCGCGAATGGACATCAAGCGATGTCGATCTCCTTGGCGAGATAAACGTCCTGAATCGCGTTTAAAATCTCAACCCCATCCTTCAGCGGCTTTTGAAACGCTTTGCGGCCAGAAATCAGTCCCATACCACCCGCGCGCTTGTTGATGACAGCCGTCTTCACCGCTTCAGCAATGTCGTTCTTACCGGAAGCTCCACCGGAATTAATCAGACCTGCTCTTCCAGCAAAGCAGTTCAACACTTGGTATCGGCAAAGATCGATTGGATGATCCGAAGTCAGCTCGGAATAGATTCGGGGATCGGTTTTTCCGTAATCACTTCCCGCCAACTTCAACGCATTGTAGCCCCCGTTGTTCTCCGGAAGCTTCTGTTTGATAATATCGGCTTGGATGGTCGATCCGATGTGGTTGGCCTGCGAGGTCAGATCGGCCGACAGATGATAATCCTTCTCCTTTGTCTTAAATGCGGGGTTTCGAATATAACACCAAAGGATCGTGTACATGCCGAGCTCATGCGCAATCGCGAACGAACGTGAAATCTCCTCGATCTGCCGACCCGATTCAGGTGATCCAAAGTAAATTGTGGCTCCCACACCAACCGCCCCCATATCAAATGCCTGCTTCACCCCGGCAAACAGCTTCTGGTCAGCCACATTCGGATACGTTAGCAACTCGTTATGATTAATTTTTAAAACAAAAGGAATCCGGTGAGCATATTTTCGAGCTACCGCTCCCAATACACCCAACGTCGACGTCACGGCATTACAACCACCCTCAATCGCCAATTTAACGATATTTTCTGGGTCGAAATAGTCGGGATTCGGCGCAAAGGATGCCCCAGCCGAATGCTCAATCCCTTGATCCACAGGCAGGATCGACAAATAGCCCGTACCCCCCAACCGCCCGTGACTGAAGGTCGTCTGCAAATTTCGTAAAACCGCAATCGACCGGTCGCTATCGCGCCAAACCCGACTTACAAAGTCAGGCCCAGGCAGATGCAGCCGCGCCTTGGATACCGTCTTACAAGTGTGCCCAAGCAGGCTCTTTGCCTCTCCCCCTAGTTGTTTTTCAATTTCTGAGAATTTCATCTGCATCTACAATCCCTTTTTTTATCCCTCGGGTCAATCCTCCGCCTCTGTCCTCTCTTGCCCCTCTTCTGGAACTGTTTACCTTGAATTTGCATGATTCGTTGGCTCTCTTTGGTCATTCTCGGCCTTCTCCTCAATGGAAGCGGTCTCTCCCTCCTCTGCTGGGCCGCCTATCAAAAATTTGTCACGGGCGGGGAGTGGTTTTGGCCTGGCACATTGGCTTTAGCCCTTTGCAATGCAGGAATCTGTTGCGTCGTAGGGGCAAAAAAGCCTGAAAAAACAAATCTCTGAACGTGCACCCCCACTCCCACTCCTCCCCACCCTCCTTGCCTAATTACGGAAAAGTCGACCTCGTTCCCTTCAACGATGCCGAATATCTCCGTTGGTCCGAAGGCTTTGCTTTTCGGCGTCGTCGGGAACGCCAACGCGAAGGCAAAGTTCGAATTGAACCTGCCGCCCTTTCGATCATCAGCTTTGCCGCAGAGTTCGGCGTTCGCTCTATTCTATCACGCCACTTTCACCTTGGGGATCGTCGCATCCTGCGATACCAAGACCCCGAACACGACGACCACCATCGCGGACGGCACCGATTCCGCGAACTGGATGCCGTTGCCTTTACCGGGGATAAAGCCACTGCAGTATTTGAGTTCAAACTCAGCGGACTAGGCTCCGCTTCCGCCGTCTCCCGTGCCGCGAAACAACTCCGCTCCGCCGCAGAGATGATCCGACAGGGATATGGCCACACCCCAAAGATCGCTGTCGTTCTCATTCATGCAGGGGAAGGCCATCCTGATCTCGGCAAACCCGGAGGTCGTTATGGGGTCCGTCCAGTCTCACTTGAAAAAGTCCGTCTCGATCACCTGCCCGATCAACCCATCCCCTGCTTTATTTTTTCAATGAAAGAGGCGATTGAAGAAGCCCGCCGAATCGGACATCAGGTCGATCACGAGTTGGAACGACGGGCCGCTCGGGAAGGTAAACACGGTCTCCAATCCGCCAAGCCACGACGCCTCCGTCTTCCCAGACTTCCGATTGGGGAGCTTCTCACTGCGATCAGCTGGATGACCCGTAGCCTGATCCAAGCAGTCGGTCACGTTACCCGAAAGGTGACGCGTCGGCGCACCTCATCCCATCATGCCCCTTACCGCCGTCGCCGTCGCAGCGGAAGAGGCTACCGCAGATAAATATTTCCTCTATTTCGTATTCACATTCGTGACAGGGATTCCCTGCCGCTTAAAAGAGTCCGGCTCTTCGGAGTTCACATCCTGCTGGCTGACAAGTCCCAGCTTTTCCCCACCCACCGAGACCACATCCACCTTCGTGATGCCATCCGCATGGGCTGAAGATGACACCCAAGGAGCAAAGGCGTGCCACCAAAGCCCCGCCGCAACAAGCGCGAGAAGAAGTTTCGTTATCGGATCCGTTTTAAGGGTCAATTGTTTGTGTTTCATTCACTTGGCTTACCTCCGATTTGACAAAAATCACGACTCGATTTCACTCATCTCCTACCTATCATAGCAGTATGAATTACCTCCTCCTCGCCCTTTTCACCCTCTGGATACCTTTTTGCCAAGCGCAGGATACCAACCCTGTCGGTCGTCTCCCTGCTACCCCTCCCCCTGCACCCACCAACGCTCCTGTCACTGCCCCGTCGGATGAAGAGATCATCACCGCACAAGGAATCCAAATCTGGAAAAAGGGTAAGCCAAAAAAAGCGTACCGCACCCTTGGGTTCGATAAACTGGAGCGCCAGAAGGGTTTTCCTGCAGCCGAAAACAAAATCGCCCGTGGTGTCCTTGCCCGCAAAGGCAACGCCGCCATCGTGAACACAATTCAAAACTCCATGCGGGCTAACTTCGATAACACCCAAGACCAACGTCTTGATGGCATCGATATCCGCTACGAAATTATTCTACTCCAGCCGTAACGTGCGGTCGGCC
>JASGCJ010000043.1 GCA_030054195.1 Minisyncoccota bacterium | reverse complement strand
AAGGCCCTTTTTGAATTCTCCGAGTGAGGGAATCGAAACAAGTCGTAAAATATTTTCATACTTAGTTTGCGCGACTATCAAAAGTCACTTAAGAGGTCTGATGAATTTTTCTTAACCCCTTTTTGCCCACTCCGAGTTAAACTAAAAATGGGATATTCAGGGGGTGTCAAACGGTAGTGCTAAGGTTGGTGGGTGTTGCGCGCGAGGCAGCAAATATGTTCGCCAGTAGAGGAATCACTAGCGGCCCGTTAAACAATTTAGGTTTCATAAATATTTTCTTTTTTTCCTGTTATTATTTAACGGCTTAAGATGGGTATCATCCCAAAAAAAGTTTATTTTGATGGCATTTCGCAATCGAAAATCTCCAAGCATCTTTTTTATCCATGGAGATGAGTCTTTTGTGTAGAGGCCGATTCGGTTTTAGGAGGATGGTATTCTTGTTTTTTGGGGAGCTTGGGTAGCATAAATACATGGCGAATGTCGGATGATCCGGACTTTACAAAAACGCATCAGCTGGTGGGCGGTGGTCTTGCTCACCAGCACTACCAGTGTCTCCGTTATTGTCGAAGCGCTATCAGCTGCCCCCCTTACTTTCACGATTCGGAAGTTCACCGCTGATCCAGCTCTGATCTCCTTTATTGGAAGTATCAATTTGGCTTTTAGTTTTCTTGTTGCCCCGTACTTGAGCTGGAAAAGTGACAGAATTTGGACCCGCTGGGGGCGTCGGAAGCCCTTTTTGATTGGGGGTTGGTCAATACTCGTCCTTGCCCTTTTGGCCTGTCCTTTGGCTCCTTCCCTTTGGGTGCTGATCCTCTGTGTGGGTATCTGGCAAGTTGCCAATGATGCTGGATACGGAGCCGTTTGGAGCCCTCTTCTTTATGAGGTGGTGCCTATTTCCCAACGGGGCCGGGCCGTCGTGATTAAACGTTGCATGAGTACAGGGGCACTAGTTGCCTTCAATGCAGTTCTACTGGCAAGATTTGACGACATTTATCACCTTCGTCTGCCTTTCTGTCCATTCGACTGCATCATCACTGGTGAGCAGACAATCTACTGGGTCACCGCCTTCTTGGTCTTTATGTCTGTCTTTAACATTGGGCTCTTGGTTTCCGAAACAAAGGGCAAAGATCATTCTCTGGATTCGAAGGGGGGCCCTTTTGTTTTTCTTCGCTCTTTGCTGTGGAGCCGTCAGTGGCTGATGATCTATGCTCTGGTTTTCTGCTCGGTCAGTCTTTCTGCCAGTCTTGGGCAGTTGGCCCCACTATTGGTAACCGAGCAGTTTGGCTATAGCAAAAAAGTCTTTGCGGATCTTCAAACATGGCAACTTTTGACCGTTGTTTTTGCCGCCTTGCCAATCGCGGGTTGGCTGGCCGATCGCGTTGACCGATTCCGGGTTTTTCAAATCGGGCTAATCCTCTCGGCTCTACACTCGTTGTTTTTTTGGATCTGGATTGAATGGGGGCACGGGCTTGGCTCTCCATCCGTGTGGGTCTTATTCTTCTTTTTCATGAGCAACGCTTTGATTGATACCGTGGCTGGCCTAGCGATCGAACCGTACTACTATGATCTTACTCCCCCAGACAAGATGGGTTCGATGAATGCGGGATTTCTCATAATTTCCAATTTATTGAAAATGCTGCTGATGATGGCTGTGGGCTTGTGGGTGAAGTTTTTTTCCGGCTGGACGAGCGAGCCTGGAGGAATCCGCTATTCCAGCGGTTATCTTTTTGTTTTTTTGGTAGGATTGGGAGGGGTAGGGTTAAGCCTGCTTTTTGCTCGGGAAAGGGCCAAAGGCCGCATACGAGACTATGGAACTCCCCCTTGATAGCTTTTTGTCCAGTATTCTAGTCCGCTCAACCCACTCTTTTTTGTCCTGCCTAGGATGGTCCAGATAGAGTCATGGGAGTGGGCACTGTGAGTCACCGATTTGCGTTGCGGGGTAGAGGCAAGGGTTTCACCTTGATTGAGTTACTTGTTGTGGTTTCCGTTCTCGGTCTATTGGCTGGGTTGGCTCTTCCAGCGATTTCGGGGGGCCTGAAAAAAGCCCGTGAAGGGCGTTGCATGTCGAACCTCAAACAGTTGGGAATCGCGTGGTTAAGATTTGCCAATGACAATGAAGGTCGTTTGCCGTCCATCGGATGGAAAAACGTTACCGCAAGCTCGCCCAATCCGGGGATCCGGGAGTATGTCGGTTTGCCGTCGACCTTGGGTGGCGATCCTTGGCAAAGGGAAACCTGTTTTACCTGTCCGGTCTTGCAGGCAGACAAAAAGACCAGCACCCAAGAACCCCTTTGGCGAACCTACAGCGTCAATAAGTATGCGTCCGAAAATTATGCAACCCCAAGCGATGCTTACAAAAGGTACCTCAACCGGATCCAACGACCCTCCCTTTTTGCGCTCGCCATGGATGGGGGCTACGACCCGTCTCGTCCAGCGAATGACCGCTATACCCAGAGCGTAAGTAACGATGATGGAGGCAAGTATCTGCCCCAAATTCAAAGCCCTCATCAGGGTTTGACCCATGTCCTTTTTGCGGACGGTCATGTGGGCAAGGTCAACCGAGAGCAGATAGACGACAAAGTGCAACCCTCAGGCAACTCCTCCGTATTTTGGCGGGATCCCTGAAATTCTGAAGAGTGCTAAGTTGTGGGAAGAGCTAGGACTTTTTTGATCAATCGGATCAAGCTGGAAACCGATTCATCTGAGGCGCGTGACTTCTTTAATGCATAGAGTGACGTCCCAAGAAAAAAAACCTCCCCGGAACCCGTTGCCTGTCGGGTGAGAAAAGCAACCGGTTTTCCAGTGGAGTCTGTGGCTTCGATCAGAACCTGAGCCTGAGGCAGGGGATCCGCGACTGGATTGTTGGCTCCCAACCAAGCTGGGTCAGGTTCGCGGGTGGAAAGCTCGCCCCCCCAGGCCTTGCCATCTGTGGTCCAGCGCAGGGAAGTAGATCCTTTCAGATCTGGATACATCCTGATCCCCGTCAAAAGGGATCCGAATCCAAGTTCCCGCTTGGGAGAGACTGTGGAGATGCCATATCGGCAAAAGAGAATCCTACCACCTTTTTGGACATAATCCTCGGCTACCTTCCACTGGGCTAGAGTCCAGCCTCCGCTTGCAGAAATTGCGGTCTCGTCCCTTTCCACAAAGACAACACTTTGAAATGCACTGAGATCCTCGTTCGGCAGGACTTGGTGTACGAAAATTTTTCCGGTCCCACTTTCGGCTGAAAGAATACGGGTAAGGAATTCAGTAGCCGCGGGCTCGGGTCCGCAAATGGCAAGGTTTGGCTTTTTGACTTGGCCCCAGAGAGAGGAGGTCACGCACAGGAGGGCGAAAGCTAGAGTCCAGATTTTCACGGTTGCGTAGGAGTCTTGTATTTTGTCATAAAACTGGCTTCGCGGTGAAGCAAATAGCTGCAGCCAATGGCAAAAAAGTAGTCGGGATGATCGTGCAGGCTTTGCAGAAATTTATTTCGATCCTCGATCACCCGACGAGCTTGCGCCGGGTCCGCTTTTTCATCCCGATACATTGAAAACACCCTCCGTTGCTGCTCCGCATACTCCAGCCCTTGCATGAGAAACTCCACCCTGCGAAGTGCTTCGGGCTCAGACTGGGCTTTTTCGCGGGCTTGGTTCAAGGGACGGCGCAGTTTCTCCAAAACCTCCTCCGTGTAAAAATCAGGAATCTTTTGGAAAAAGAGATCCCGAGATGTTTGGCTCGATTCCATAATTTCCTCGTCTCGAATTCCCTGCTCAATGGTATCCGCGATCCCCGCGGCTATCCCATCGGTGACTTTTTCCAACTCGTCGAAGTAGGCCCGAACTGAACTGGCCGCCGATCCGAATCCGGCACGGCAGTAATCCTCAATCACCTGATTTGCGTCCAAGGAGGGATCCCAGAGAATTCGACTGAGTACATAGTAGTTCAAACCTTGGGTCGACCAGTGGTGAAGGACCGAGTCAAAATCGGTGCCAATCAAACCGGTTTCGTAGCATCGGCGGAAATCGGAAGTCAATCGGCGGGCGTAGTTCAGCGGCATGGCATGGCCCTGATGGAATAGGTTCGGGCGAAGGATCAGATTCTTGGTTTTTGTGGCCCAACCGTCCCAGCTCTCCCGATCTCGCCGAAGCGTTCTGTCGTCCAGATACACTAACCCCACAAAGGCTACGACAACGTTGTCAGGCAAGGTCACCTGCATGGGCGGGCGACGGTAGTAGCTGTAGGCGCTCACCCCCACCATGGCGGCTGGATTCTGGCGTGCCACTTCTTCGGCTACGGCCCGGTAGAAGGTGCACAGGCGGTCCGATAGGGAAGGATAGGAGGCTTCCAAGGAAACGCCCCCAACTCGATAGGGGAACGTAATTATGGGAGCATTGGGTGGATCCAGCCGGCGGGACATTTCAGACATGTCGAAAAAGTTTTCTCCGCTCCCATCGTTCGGGCTAATTGATGCGGCGGTTAATTCAGGTTCGTCTGCGAGTTGTTGCAGAACCATGGCAGCGGCAGCTTGGACCACGCCAGGATTAGCATAGCAGAGCTGCTCCCGGACGGGGCGTTGCGTGCGCAAGCCAGTAGGTTGAAGGGCAAACCATTCGGGGTGCGATGCGAAGTACTTTTCGTACCATCCATCGAAGGCATGGGTGCAACGTAGGGAAACGCTCGACCCCAAGCGCATTCGGGTAAACCAAGGATACGTTTCCGGAAAGCGAGCCAACTGGTTTTGTACGGAACGATTCATCAGGCTCAGGCTTTGGGTGATTCGTTTGGCAATCGTCCCCTTGGGTTCGAGGGTTTCCGCGCCCAGAACGGAGGCGTCGACCGACTCGGGTTGATGGAATCTTTTGCCACCGCCCCCTAGGTTTCTCATCCTTCGCATGGCAACCGCCGGGGCGTCTGTTTCGTCCATGGGGCTGACGCTAAAATCGGGTTGCCGAGGGTAGACCGATCCAAGCTCTCCCGGCCAAAGCCAGCGAACTCCGGCATGACGTTCGAGAAAGGAGCTGACCGCAAACTCAGGGCCCAGCAAGTCAATGCCACGGGCGGATTTTTCTGAGCCCAGCAGAAACACGGCATTTTTTCTGGTCAGCAGCCGGGTTCCCTCAGACGGTAGATCTTTTCCTGAAATGCCTGCCTCTTCGCCCAATTGGGTTTCCCCGACGACTAGGAGTGTAGGGCGATCATTTTGCGTGGATTTCCATGTGCCATCCTCCTGGCGGGCCCATCGACCTTGATCTTCTTTTTCCACGGGGAAAGCACCGCCCGTTATTTTTGCCAAGGCGGCCGATAGCTCCTTGGCCGCTTTTTGTGTGGAGGCACTAGCTTTGGTCGAAATGAGAATCGTGGCCCGAGCCTGGCCTTTCTCGGACAAGGGGAGGCGGGGACCTTCGCTTGTTTGCTTCCGAAGAGTCGGTGATGCTTGCCGTTGAACCGGTGCCGGGCGGTTGGGCGTCTCAGGGGCGGGTTTTCCTAAGGGTTCCAACTTCCACGCCTCCCGCTTGCTGGGCCTTTTTTTCAGAAGGGGGGCGGAGAGCATGGCCCGACCGGCAAGGGATCCCAAGGGAATCAAGCCGGTGGACTGTTGAAAACGGGTCACCTCTTGTCCCAGAAAATAGACACTGCCCTGTCCTACTTGGTTAGAGGTGAAGATCGCTTGCTGGCCATTTCCAACCAGTTCCGTGGCTGTCGTCAGACCGGTGAGGCCATACCCACCCTGACACCATGGGTAGTTGATTCCTTTTAAATCCTGGGTAAGTGGAGAATTGGTAGCTATTCGGGTCGCTCCCGTATTGCTAGTGGCTTTTGTTGCTCCCAATAAAGTTGTCAACCGTGAGAAGCGGGTGCCCTGAGGATCGAGGAGAACAGGAGATGGCCCAAGAAAAATCAGTGTCCCACCCGCTTGGACCCAATCGTTGGCTTGGGTCACCTGTTGCTCCGTCCAAGGCTTCGGGTTCTTTTTGTCCAGACCGGCAATGACCACCACAGCTGCCTGCCTAAACTGTCCTGGGTCCGGATCCGCTTCTTGAATTTCATAGTCCACATCATGGGATGCATCTGGGGGGGTCAGGTAAGCAGCGGCAAGGTAATGGGCGTCGCGCATTCCGGGAGATTTACCCACAAAAAGAACGCCACCCTCGGAAGCTCCATGCGAGAAGCTGCCAAGGGCAAGCAATCCGAAGCACCAGAGGCAAACACCGAGCCTTACGGTTTGGAAAAGTTTTTTCATATTGTTTGGTTGTTGGCAGGGGGTTGCAGGAGTGCATGAAACGCGTTCCGAACAGGGGCTCTCTCATCTTTTAGAAATTCTTGGGCCGAAGAACGGGGAGAGAGCCCTGCGGCCTTTTCGGCGCATGCCGCTGACCAGTGCAGTTGCCACATAAAATCTTCCCTGACTTGTGGGTACCAGATTTTTTCCGAATTCATTGCAGTGGGGACCTGGCCAGAAAAATTTCTTTGCGGGGAGGCCTGTCTGCCGGGGGGGTCCGAGGCGAGCAAGCGATTGATCAATTCGGGAATTTCCCGCTGGGCCAAACTGTGTGTCTCGGGATGCTTGGCCAGTGCAGCTGAGGTCAACAGGAGAGAAGTGCGGGCCTCGAGAGGCAGTTCAGGATCCCGTGCCAAAGCCTGGAGAGTTGGCCAAGCGCGGGCATCTGGGCAACGCCGCAAAAGCACTAACGCCACAAGCCAGTTAGGGGCAAAGCGCACACTCTTTTCGGGGCTGCGTCCTTGGGCCTCATCCTCGGGCATGAATCCGTATTCCCTAGTTTCGATCGACTTCAAAAAACGGGGGACTGCCCGGCGATCGGACCACATCGACAGGATGCATGCACATCTCCATACGAGAGAAGGGTCGGGGGAGTTCAGTCGATGGAGGACATCGGGCAGCAGCTCCTTGCCAAACCGATAAATCTGGTACATGGCCGGGCCGTAACCTGCATCCAGTTTTGACAAAAGTTCCTTCGCGGAAGCAGGGACAGACGACTCCCTCCCTTGGATTGCGGTATAACCGAAAGCCCCTTCCGCTGGTTCAACTTCCTCCAAGGCACCTGTTTGGCTGAGGATCTTTTGCAGCTCCCGGATCGGAACTTCTCGGTTCACGCACCTCTGGCGGATGGAGAGAACGGACGAAACGCCCGCCGCCTCTCCCAGCCTCTGCATGTCCCGCTGCATCCGCATGGAGTGATGGGCATCTGGCGTGCAACCCGCCGCCCGGCAGGCCACCCAAACGTTGTCGAGATCCCTTGGAACGATCATGCCGTAGGGAATGTCACTCGCTGTCCTCTCCCTCCAGTTTCGGCAAGCCCAGATCCAAAAGACTGCCTCCTCGTCCTCAAATTGAAAATCGGTATGGTGATTATCGTAGTGGCATCCCGTCAGGCCTATGCGGTCGGGGAATTTCCTCCTTTCAAGCAGATCGTCCAAATGGAGGGTCGCAATTGTCTCCACGTGGCGGCCTTCACGAATTCCGAGGGCAGGAGCGAGATAGGTTGGGCGCTCATCCGCAGTAAACAGATTCTGATCATACTGAAGGATACCCGTGGTTCGCGCGCGGCTCAGATCTTCCGCTGAGGAGGAGTCAACGAAACCGGAGTCATAATTCACGATCCGATGGAATAGCCGTCCGTTTTTCGGACGGAACCTTCCAGAGGACTGAGTATAGGCGAGAGGTAGGCCGTCTTTTCGTGAAACCGGGCGAAGCGAGGCGCCTGCCAACGCACAAAGGTCTCCGTCCCCAGTGGAATCGATCCAAGCCTCCGAGCGGACATGAGTTTCGGCCTCCCGGTCAAGGAAGTGGACGCTTTGCAGTTGGCGACCACGGGTTTCGGCTCGGCTGAGAAAGTTGCCGAAAAAGGTGTTTACCCCTGCCTCGGCAAGCATGAGCTCCAAAATGGTCGCCTTGGCCACCGGGTGAAATCCAGCAATCTGATCTTGGGAACCGTAATGGATTTGAATATCACGGATCCTTTGATCTACTTCGTTTTGCAAGCCCCCAGGGACTCCGAAATAGTAAAGGTGGATTCCCCCTGCGGTACCCACCCCGCCGGGGAAGGGCAGGGAGTCGAAGGCACAAACTTTGGCCCCTTGGCGTGCAGCGGCCAACGCGGCCAATGCACCCGCCGTGCCCACTCCCGCTACTGTGACTTCGGTCGAAATTGGGCGATCGGCTTTTCTCTTCCATGTGGCCGGGGGCAAATTCGAAGTGTTCGCCAGGGATACCTTTTGAACAAGGCGGCTGGCCTGAAGCCCAAGATCAAAACGCTCCGCTAGGCTACGTGGGGGGGACGAGCATCGACCAGGGCAGGCTGACGCACAATTATTTGGTAGGGGGAGGCCGGGGGAGAAAGGGGCGTAGTTTATCAAGGGAGAAAAACTGACATGGCTCACCACCGCTCCTTTTGAAAAAGTGCCCATTGCCGTCCGAAGAAGAGGAAGGGCTCGCAACCATGTTGCGCGGTGGGTATTCGCCTGTGGCAGATCTTCCCGCAGACAGAAAGCCCGTTCATTGGCCCAACCAGAATCGATTTCCTGCACTTGAGCCCCTGAACCTAGTAGAAGTTTTTCACCCAAAATGGGGCCGGTTCCCCACGATTCGCGACGGAGAAATAGATATGAACTTCTTGTCCGAGGTTCGGGCGAAGTTCCGGGTGTCAAAAGGGAGATAAGTTCTCCCGTGTCGGTGGCATCAATCCATCGGTGCCCTCGGATTTCGTGGCGCCCTTGTTTCGAGACCACCCCGATGGAGCGGACTCCGATCTCGTCGACTCGTGCCGATTCCAGCCAGAGATAAAAGAGAACTCGAATCCCACGATCTCGGCAGATTTTATGCGCAAAAACCTCGCCTAGGGCTCCCTCCATTCCTGTTTTCATTTTCGGTGTTTGGGTCGAGATCAAGTTGGACCAGGTTTCATAAAGGGGATCCCGACATGTGCCCTCACGGGGTGCAAAGCCCCAAGACGTTTCAGAAAGCAGAACTCCTGAACTCTCGATCCAAAGGACTTTGAGACCTGCGGATTGACCGCTCAGGGAGGCGGCCAGACCCGAGTATCCCCCACCCCAAACAACCAGATCCCACGGCTTCTCCGCACCAAATTCAGTTTTCAATGGTTCGCTCCTGCTTCTGGCTCTCCATCCGATTGGTGGATTGGACGATCCAAAGTAGGGGCGTGCCCCCAGAATCGCCGGTATAAACGGGAAAAATAAAATGCATCCCGGTAGCCCACTGCGGCCGCCACCTCCTTCACGCGCATCGCGGTCTCATGCTGATAGTAGCGGGCGGCCCGCATGCGGAGGCGGATGAGGTAGTTTCCTGGGGTAACTCCGGTTGTACGACGAAAAAGCGACCTGAAATATTTGGGGTGTAAGCAAGCGGTTTTCGCCAGCCCACGAAGGACGTTGCCTTCCGAAAAGTGGGTTCGCATGTGCTGAACTGCAAGTTGGACTCCTTGCTCCCCGCAACTAAGAGGTCGGGTATTGAGTCGGGGGGCATGATCGGGAACCGTGGCATCTCGAAGAAATCGGCCGAGAAGTGCTTTGAGTTCACCCTCGGCAACTTGGGCGTCGGCGGAATGGCCAGTCTTCAGCCGGCGTCCCATTCGCTCCATGGCCTCGATTTCCAGCTTTGGATTATCCAATTTTCGATAAATAGGTGTGGCGAGATCGTGGAGGTGAGCCCCGGAGGAGCTAAAGCGGCACCAAGCCAGCGAGACGAAGCCTGGCTTTCGAGTAATTTTCCAACTGCGACGAATCCAAGCCGGCAAGAGAATCATCAGCCCTGGGCCTGCCGTCAAAGTGAAATCATCCAAACGAAACTCTACGCGGCCCCTTCGAATCAGAACCAAGCGGGGCTCACTCGGAATGCTTTCCTCGAGTTCAAAAGGGAAGCGCCGAAACTTCATTTCCGACACCGTGACAATCAGTCTTGTGATCAACAGCTGATCCAGAATCTCCAGGGGATCCGCTCGGACGGGGGATCGCATCTCCAACCTTGGAATCTTGAGGATGGATCGGGGTCGGATCACAATCTTTAAACGAGCTCTGTTAATCGAAGAGCCTTTGGACTCAGTTCCACCAGCTGCCCAATGCGAACGGGGGCATGGGTTCGCATGGACTCGTTCGCGGCCACACCGACAAGGATCGAGGCCGCTCCCTGCTCATGGCCAGCCGAACGAGCCCAGGGATCGGCAGGAGGGGAGAGAGAAAAAATTTGTTCCTGAAGCAGGGGATCCCCCCCACCATGGCCCCCTTCCGAAAACGGAATCTGCACCTCATAAGGATCCTGAAAGTGTGGAAACACCTTCAGTTCTGCTTTCCAAGATCCGTGCTCGTCCACCAAACTTTTTGAGCCAGTTCCTTGGATGATGTGGGCGCCATGAAATTCACGATATTCAACCCGTCCCCGATCGCAGGTGAAAGTCGCCGTATAACCTTCGTAAGGGCTAAATGCATTGAGCGAGTAGTTCAATAATGTGTCATCCCGGTAGCGGACCAAAACGCTCATCACATCCTCGATCGTAATGCCGGGCCGAAAGACATTCTGGTCTCTTAGGTATCCTGTTTCCTTTTCGGCTTTCCAATAAATTCCCTGCTCCATTTCTGGGTCGGTCAACTTGGGGTCGTCTAAGCGGTAGGCAAATGGGTCCTGCCCGTTTTCTCTGCCAGTGTACCTAGAAAAGCCGGTCCATTTTTGATCGCCCCGTTGCAAGGCATTGGCCTCGCCATAGAAGGCCAGATTTCCGAAGGCAGATACTTCATTCGGAATTGAATCGATCCACCAATTCACCAGATCAAAATGGTGAGTGGATTTGTGGACCAAGAGACCCCCCGAACACTCCTTTTGGGAGTGCCAGCGGCGGAAGTAGTCCGCTCCGTGTCGGGTATTGAGGAGATATTCCAAGTGGACCAATCGGACGCGGCCCATCGTTCCGCCGGACAAAAACTTTTTCACCTCGGTGGCGCCTGCGCCCCATCGATAATTGAAGGTGACACGGACATGACGCCCGGTTTCCTGAACGGCTTGTAAAATACGGCGACACTTGGGGGCATCAACGGTCATCGGTTTTTCCGTCACCACATCACAACCCGCATGGAGGGCGGCGACGATAAATTCGTCATGGGTGGAATCCATGGTGGTGACTACCACCACATCCGGGCGGGTCTCTTGAAGCATCATGGAAAACTGTTCGGCCCGGTAGAATGGGGGCGGGGGTAGGTTGAATTTTTTCTTTAAACGGTCTCGGTGCCAGTCAGCACGGGTTTGGCTTAGGTCACATAAGGCCACCACCTGGGCCTGATCTCGATACTTGGAGGCAGCCGGATCAAGAAACATTCGCACCCGGTTGCCGGTGCCCACAAAAGCATACCTTTTTGGCTTCAACGGGGTGTTTTCCTTTTTAGAAGGGGGGTCAGCTCTTGCATCATCGCCTCGGCGTACATCCGATGACCCAACGCCGTCAAATGGACACCGTCTTTTCGCAGGCCTTTGGCTCTCCATTTGGACAATCCTTGTGTCGTCAGCCGCCGATGCAGGTCGACTATGGGACAGCCTCTTGTTTTGGCGATTCTTCGGGTCATCTCATGGTAATCGCCAAGGTTAGCTCCCCGCGATTTACCGTTGGGCTGGCGTGGATCTGGGGTGCCCAGGGGATGATTGATCATCAGGATTGGTTCGCCCCGGGCCACTTGAATTTGCCGCACGATTTCATTCAGGCAAAGGGCAAAGTCTTCCCGTGAGACCCGGGGAATCTTTTGGGAGGGGCGAAAGCTGCTGTCATTAATTCCAAACTCGATCAGGACCCAGGCGGGCAGAAGGGACAGCACATCTTTTTCCAATCTCTCCAGGGCGTCCCGAGTGGTTTGACCTGAAATTCCGCGATTGTAAATGTGCCAAGGTCCGCTGGAGGTGAGGTGGAGTTGCAGCCGGACTGGCCATCCGTCGAGTACGCCCACCGATTTGGACTCGGTGATCGAGTCTCCAAGACAGACGATCTTCTTCGGAACCATAGAGTCTATTCTGCGCCAAGAAGGGAATGCTGAACATGGACAAAAAGCCATACTGCCTAGATCAGGCGGGCTGAAAAGGGAAAGACTCTGGTCACGGGCCAAGAGGATCGAATAGTAGTATTCGTGGTGACAAAGGATCTTTCCTCTTCCTCGCAATTTCCCCTCGTTTGGCGATTCGGGGACAGTATTTCGATCCACTACTGGCCCTATTTCTCTGAGGCCGTCCGTTGTTGGGCGAGCACGGGTGAACCTGTGGGGCGGGAAAGGGCTTTAGAAAAGCTGGATGAAAGACGCGGGAATAACTGCGGAGATTCCCGTGGCTTGCGAAGTGCGATTGCCGTGGCTTTGGAGGATCCCGCCTTTCGGCCCGACATTGTCGTCCTGAATGCGGGTCTGCACGACATCAAGTTCGACCCAGCCTCGGGACAGCATCAGGTTCCTTGCTCCGAGTACCGAGAGAATATCCATGCGGCGATTCAGTCTCTCCGGCTAAGGGGATGTCAGGCCTGCTGGGTGCAGTCCACCCCGCTGGACGATGATCACCACGCCTCCTTCCAGAAGGGCTTTCTTCGTCGGATGCGTGATGTGCGCGCGTATAACCAGGCAGCGGCGGAGGTCGCGGGACGTGGGGGGGCCTGGGTGGTGGCCTTGGACGAGTTTACCGCCTCTTTACCGGCTCCTTGGTTCGTGGATCACGGGCATTTTCTTCCCCCGATCCGGCAGGCCCAAGGCGCCTACCTTGCACGCGAGGTTCAAACGGCTTGGGAAGCCACCAAAAAATCCAGGAAGATCGCTGCATGAGGTTGTGCATTCTTCTTACTCGGGATTCGGAGTTTCAGAATGATCTAACCTCCGTGTTGGTTTCAGGAGGGTACAGGGTACGCGTCTCCCGAACAATAGGGGCAGCCAAGCGCTGCCTGCAGGTCAGAGAACGAAGCCTTCTTCTCTTTGATTTGGGGGCTTCGACCAGCCCGGACTCCCTGAAATCGTTGCCTTCGATTTTAGCGCGGTTTCCCGAGACCAGAGTCCTGGCTTGGGTAGATCGAGGCGATCGGCAACAGGCCCTGCAGGCTTTACAACTTGGAGCGGATGGTTGCCTGGAAAAAAGCTCCCCAAAGAACAGAATCCTTCGAGCGATGAGTGAAATCTGTGACGGGGGACATCCCCTGTCTGATTCCCTCTTTCGGGGTTTGGTGGGAAAACTGAGTGAAAGCCCTGAAAGCATGATGTCCAGATTCCAGGCTCATTCCCCCCTTGATTCTACTTCTTATCCTTTGAGTTCTCGGGAAGCGGAAATCTACTCTCTCCTTTGTTTCGGTTACTCCAATAAAGGGATCGCCGCAAAGGTCCACCTTGGTTTAGATGCAGTTCGTTATCACCTGAAACACCTTTACCAAAAACTTAAGGTTCACTCGAGAACAGAGGCCGTGGCCCTCTTTTTTGCCAAGGGCGCTACACCCGTCTCTCAATCGGGATCGCCCACATCTCGTCGAACCCCGCAAAAAAGTCGGCAAAAGAATTTGTTAATAAGCTAAAAAATAACTACCCCTTCATGTAGTTGCGATTACTATTTACCTCACGCAAGATAAGCGTAT
>JASGCJ010000080.1 GCA_030054195.1 Minisyncoccota bacterium | reverse complement strand
TCATTCAATCCACGCGCACCCTGACTTCCTCCAAGGACAGCCACCAAGCGACGATGCGGGTGAAGGCCTAGTTTTTTAAGAGCCACCTCTTTCTCCATTTTTCCTAACCGACCCCGCACAGGTGTTCCGCTCACCGTGGCTTTCACACCGCCTAATCCCGATTCGCACTCTGCAAATCCGACAAAAACCTGCTTGGCCCCTTTTGCAAGAAGGCGTGTTGCCCGTCCCGGAATCGCATTCGATTCGTGAAGAAAGTACGGAATGTTTGCTAACCGAGAAGCCACTGTTGTCGCTCCCGAAACAAAACCACCCATACCCAACAAGGCTTTTACATTTCTCTTTCGCAACTCATCTCCTGCTTTTCGTACAGCAGATACAAAGTGAATCGCAAAGTTTCCTGCTCCTAGCACTCCACTCCATCCCACAGCTGGTATCTCAATACCAAACCTTTCCTCTCCTGCTCCCTTGAGAGCCCGCCGATCCACAGCTTTTGAGGAAATGAAGAAACTCACGTCGTGACCCCTTCTTCGTACTGCTTCAGCCACAGCCAACCCGGGAAACAGATGTCCTCCCGTGCCTCCACAAGCAATAGCGAGTTCCCCCATACCAATCACTTCGCTGCACCCACCAGACGACGGCTACGAGCCTCGACCGGATATTTTGCCTCGCGATGCAAAGACAACAAAATCCCCACTGCACCCAAACACAGAACCAAATTAGAACCCCCATAACTAATAAAAGGAAGTCCAACCCCCTTGGGAGGGAGTAATCCCGTGACGACTGCAAGATTCGCGACCGCTTGCATCCCCACCAATGCAGTCGCCCCCATTCCCAACGCCATTGCGGGCAAATCGTTCGCATGCCCCGCAATGAATCCTCCACAAAGAGTGAGAATTAGAAATACGATCACAACTCCCAATGTGGCAAACAACCCCAATTCCTCGCCCACAATCGGAAAAATAAAATCGGTGTGCGCTTCAGGGAGATAAAACATCTTCTGAATGCTTTGCCCTAATCCCACCCCCCTCACCCCGCCCGATCCCAAAGCAATGAGTGCCTGGGTTACCTGATACCCGCCCCCCTGCCGGTGCGCCTCAGGATTCATGAATGCCACGATACGATCCATACGCTCAGGCATGCTTACCGCCACGAAACCCACACCGACCAATGCCAGAATTCCCATGATGACGAGCGGAAATATCGGCGCGCCCCCCACGAAAAGCACGATCGCTGCCGCGGCCATAACAAAAGCTGCAGATCCCAAGTCCGGTTGTTTGACTAAAAGCAAAACAGGCAGGGCTAGAATCAAGAATGGTAAAATTAAACCATCCCAAGCGTTTTTCATTTTCGGCCCCTTCCACTTGACCCACCCCGCCGCCAACACAACAGTTGCTAATTTCAGAATTTCACTGGGTTGAACTGCGAATGGACCCAGAGGAATCCACCGGGCCGATCCTTTCACCGATTTCCCAACTCCTGGAATAATCGACATCGCAACCATCACAGTCGCAATACCGAATATCCATCCAGCGTATTTCAGGATCGATTTTGCGTCGCAACGACTCAACCCCACGCATATCCCCGTTCCCACCACCAGCCAGAGCCCTTGCCTTTGGAGGAAAAAAAGGGTTTGGCCCCGGTTATCAGGGGAAAACGCACCTACGCTCGCGAGCATGGTCAACCCAAGGCCGACCAGTGCCGCTACGCAGGCAACAAGGATATGCGCGGAGTTTCGTCCCATGGTTAGTTCGTTGATGCTTTCGGCAACATCGCCATGTCAGTCGGACCGGCAGCAGATTGGTTCGATGATGGAACCTCCGCCTTGGCCGAAGCTTCCCCAGGAACCTGAATCTTCATTCCGATCTTTAGTTTTTTAGGATCGGTGATGGAGTTCAGCTTCGCGAGGGTATCAGCCTTCGTTCCGAACTTTTTTGCAATTTTCGCAAGGGTATCGCCCGCGCTGACTGTGTAGGTGCCAGCAGGACTAGATTCCTGCTTCGCTGCCGCTGCCACAACCGCCTTGGCTGGAGTCGTTGCTTTGGGCTCCACAGTCTTCACGGTTCCTGCACCTGCACTTTCAGGAATCATTAGCTTCTGACCTAACTTGACCATCGAGCCTTTGATTCCGTTGGCTTGTGCAAGAGCCGAACTCGTGACTCCGTTTGCCTTTGCGATTTTCGCTAAGGTATCCCCCTTCACCACCACGTGGCTTCTTTCCACCATAGGAACTGCAGAAGCGGGAGCTGGTGCTTCCGTCGCTACAGGAGCAGCGGTTTGCCAAACCTTATCGTCAGGGCTAGGCATGCTGCTTGTCACTTCCGCCGCAGGTTGTGCAGGAGCTTCAGGGGTAGCAGCCGTTTCGGGTGTGGGGCTTGGTGCGACTTCATTTACCGTGCTCATTCCCGTTTCAGGATTCCCCCGAAGCAGGTGGTACGCGCTGATCCCCACAATCACGACGACGTGCAGACCCAACACCACGAGAAAGATCGTGGAAAGACGGTTTAGGCCTCCACTCTTCGCCGGGCGTTCGCCTGCTTCGCCGCTACTTGCGGATATTTGGTTTCGTTGGGCTGAGTATTCCAGCAGTTCATCACTCATTTCTTTGTTTCTCCTCCGGCAGCGCAATAACGCACTGCCTATAGTTCTCCCCTCTTTCCTCGAAGTTCTTAAACATGTCGTAACTGGAGCACCCTGGGCTTAACAAAACCGTTTCCCCTTTGACCGCCATTTCGGATGCCCGCTGCACAGCCTCCTTCAAATCCCCCACCTTTCGGGACGGAACCGCCCCCGCCCAGGCTTTTTCGATTTTCCCAGCCATTTCCCCAATCAGAAAAGCCCCTCGAACTTTCCCCGCCAGACACACACGGCTTTGGGTAAAATCGAAACCCTTGTCTTTTCCCCCTGCAATCAGGATGACCGATCCCTTGACTCCCATCACAGCACGCTCCATCGCATCCAGATTGGTAGCCTTGGAATCATTCACCCAGGTCACTCCGTCCCTGACCCGAATCACCTCGCATCGGTGCGGAAGCGGGCGGTACGCAATGACTGCCTTTTGAACGACATCCCTTGGGATTCTCTCCACGTCCGCCACGGCAAGGGCTGCCAAAAGATTTTCTGCATTATGGGGTCCATGCAACTGGGTCTCTTCTTGGCGAATGAC
>JASGCJ010000042.1:12839-13929 GCA_030054195.1 Minisyncoccota bacterium | reverse complement strand
TATTTTTAGTCTCTGCCTCCGTTTTGCTTTTAGCGTTTTATGCCCATCAAAGTCAGAATGCGGCATCGGTTCGTGATTTAACCTTTGCTGAGTTTGAGGGCTATTTGAAGGAGGGAAAGGTCAAGGATGTGACCTTAAATGTGGAGCCGGCTGTAAACGTGCGTTGGCTTTCGGGAAAATTTGAGCCACCTGAGGCACTCAAGAAAAGCGTTCGGACGGATGCGCAGGGTTATACGGGATACAAGGTGACGGTAGATCTGGCCTTTAAACAGAATTTGGAGCAGGTGCTGGCGGCAAATGGATTTCCCCAGGTAAGTCAAAAGGTGATCGATAATTCAACATGGCAAGCTTTGGCGGGGACACTGCCTTTCGTCCTTTTTGTTTTGATCATGTACTTTTTCTTCCGTCAGCAGATTCGGATGGCGGGAAAATCAGCTTTTAGCTTCGGCAAAAGCAAGGCGCGGATTCTTTCGAAGGATAAAAACAAGGTCACCTTTGCGGATGTGGCTGGGGTGGAAGAGGCGAAGGATGAGGTGAGTGAGATTGTAGAGTTTTTGCGAGACCCGAAAAAGTTTCAGAAACTCGGCGGGCGGATTCCGAAGGGAATTCTGATGGTGGGGCCTCCGGGAACAGGAAAAACTCTTTTGGCGAAGGCGATTGCGGGGGAAGCGGATGTTCCATTTTACGGAATCAGCGGTTCCGATTTTGTGGAGATGTTTGTGGGTGTGGGGGCTTCCCGTGTGCGAGATATGTTTGAGCAGGGGAAGAAGACAGCTCCGTGTTTGATTTTCATTGATGAGATAGATGCCGTGGGGCGGAGTCGGGGTCACGGAGTGGGGGGTGGACACGATGAGAGAGAGCAGACATTGAATGCGCTCTTGGTGGAGATGGATGGAATTGATACGGCGGAGGGGGTGATCATTATTGCAGCGACGAATCGTAAGGATGTGTTGGATCCGGCGCTGTTACGTCCAGGACGGTTTGATCGGGAGGTGCATATCAATCTTCCTGACGTCAAAGGGCGTGAGGAGATTCTGAAGGTGCATGCGAAAAAGGTGAAAGCAATGGAGACTGTGTCTTGGGCTACGCT
>JASGCJ010000042.1:0-12739 GCA_030054195.1 Minisyncoccota bacterium | reverse complement strand
TGAAGGTGCATGCGAAAAAGGTGAAAGCAATGGAGACTGTGTCTTGGGCTACGCTGGCGCGAAGCACCCCTGGATTTTCGGGCGCCGAGCTGGCGAACGTGATCAATGAAGCGGCTTTGATGGCGGCTCGGAGAGATGCGGAGGCAATTACTCAAGCGGATCTAGAGGAGGCAAGGGACAAGGTGCGGTTCGGACGGGAACGCAGGAGCTTGGCGATGAGTGATGAGCAGAAAAAGCTGACGGCCTACCACGAAGCTGGGCATGCGATGTTGAATCTTGCTCTGGAGCATACCGACCCGCTGCACAAAGTTTCGATCATACCGCGTGGTCCTGCGTTAGGGGTGACCATGATGTTGCCAATTGAAGATCGGTATGGGTATGGAAAGAAAAAGGTGTTGGATGACCTTTGTGTAGCGATGGGTGGAAGAGTGGCGGAGGAGATGTTTTTGGGGGATATCTCCAGCGGTGCCAGTGGGGACATTAAGATGGCCACGTGGTATGCGAAGAAGATGGTTTGTGAGTGGGGAATGAGTGGTCGTATGGGGATGATCGAATATGGGGATCATGAGGATTATGTTTTTCTGGGTCGGGACATTGGCCGGTCGAGGGGATACAGCGAGAAGACGGCACGAGAGATTGATGAGGAAGTGCATCAGATCGTCAACGGGGCCCATGAGCGGGCAAAAAAGATTTTAGAGGAAAACCGAGCAAAGGTGGAACTCATTGCGTCGGCCTTGCTGGAGTATGAGACTTTGGATGGGGCTCAAGTGGAGGAGATTGTGAAGCATGGGCGAATGATGAATCCGCCTCCCAAAGGATTATCGGCACCTTCGACGCCAACCCCTAGCGAGTCTCTTCCCGTGAATCGGCCGATTGAGAAGGTGAAGGACAAAGGCGGAATTTTGCCTGGGTTGGAAGGCGCACCTGCTGGGGCGTAAGCTTTTCGTTCTGGGGTGATGAATTTCCCGGCCACAGTGAAGTGGCAGTGTGGGAATCGAAGGATCGAGATTCAGGCGGGTCGCCCTTTTCTCCTAGGAATCCTTAATGTAACGCCCGACTCCTTTTCCGATGGGGGTAAGTATGAAAAGCGGGATGCGGCGGTGCGGAGAGGTTTGGAGTTGTGTGAGGTGGCGGATGGGGTGGATGTGGGGGGTGAATCAACAAGGCCAGGCGCCGAGGCAATTTCAGCCAAGGAGGAGAGGCAAAGGGTGATTCCCGTTTTAAAGCAGATTCGAAGTGAACGGCCTGATGTCTTTTTGTCGGTCGACACCTACAAGATGGAGGTGGCCAAGGCGGCGGTGGAGGAAGCTGGGGTGGACGTGGTGAACGATGTGGGTGGTGGAAGGTGGGATGAGGGGATATGGGATTGGTTAGGCAGTACGAGGGTCGGTTATGTATGTATGCATGCTGGGGGTAAGCCCCAAGAGATGCAGAAGAGTCCTTCTTATCAAAACGTGGTCGAAGAGGTAGGGCGCTTTTTTGAGGAACGAATGAATGGAATGGAGAAAGCGGGGATTGGGGCGGAGAGGGTAGTGCTGGATGTGGGGGTGGGTTTTGGCAAGTTGGCGGAGCATAACCGAGCCTTGCTGGAAGGGAATTGGGGTGGGTTGTCTCGTCCCTTAATGTGGGGATTGTCGCGGAAATCATTTCTTGGGGTGACGGAAAAGGAGAAGGGGTTGAAAAGTCGAGATGAGGCATTGGATTGGTGGCACCGGGAACTATTAACCAAGGGTGGGCCTATGGTTTGGCGTGTTCACGATCCTGCCCGAGTGCGAGCAAAATTGTTTTAATGTGTAGATTTTCTCGTTTGCGTAGGTGTGCGGTAAGGTAGGCTTCTAGGATGAGCGAAGAGATTCAGCTAAAGAGAGAAGTTGAGGCGACGGCGATTCCTGCCGGAACGAAAAAGAAGTTGATGGAGGGAACTGCGGTTGTAGTAACGCAAGATTTGGGAGGAACCTTTACAATTCATGCGACAGCAGAGGGTGGGCTTTATCGAATTGAGGGAAAAGATGCGGATGCGCTGGGGAGAAAAGTGGCTGAGGTAAGTGGTCTTGAGTCGGGTAAAGAGGCTGGGGAGGAGGAGGTTTGGGCAGTTTTGAAGACCTGTTACGATCCAGAGATTCCCGTGAATATTGTGGATCTGGGGCTGATTTACAGCATGGAGCTGAAGAATACGGACGGCGGAGGAAAGAGAGCCGATGTGAAGATGACATTGACGGCGCAGGGATGTGGGATGGGGCCGTCTATTGCTGCGGATGCGCGTCAGAAGATTTTGAGTCTATCTGGAGTCCAAGAGGCGCAGGTGGATGTAGTGTGGGATCCGCCTTGGGGACCCCAGATGATCACTCCGGATGGTCGCAAGAAGTTGGGGATGGATTAGTCGGATGTTTGTCATTCCCTCGATTGATCTGATGGCGGGAGAAGTGGTGCGTCTGGCGCAAGGCAAAGCCACTGAGAAGAAGGTTTACAGCAAGGATCCGATGGCGATGGCACGGAGATGGGAGAAGGTGGATGGAAAGGTTCTGCACCTGGTGGATTTGGAAGGGGCATTTGAAGGCCAGATGCGAAATCTCGATATGATCGGCCAGATTGCCCGTTCCGTTAAGATGCCGTGCCAGGTCGGAGGGGGGATTCGGGATTTGGCCGTAGCTGAAAAAATACTTAAGGCAGGTGCGATGAGAGTGATTTTTGGAAGCGTGGCTTGTGATTCCCCTGAGACGATTGATGAAGCGGTAAAGAAATTCGGACCAGAGAGAGTGGTGGTGGGGATCGATGCGCGTGATGGGGTGGTAGAAACACGTGGATGGACTAAGCCGAGCGGGTGGAAGGCGGTGGATCTTGCAGCACGAATGGCGAAGGGTGGAGTGATTCGAATCATTTACACCGATGTGGTGAGGGATGGGATGATGACGGGTCCCAACATTCCTGCGGTGCAGGAGATGATCCGTGCCTTTCCCGGAAAGGTGATCTCCTCGGGTGGAATCAGTGGGCTGAAAGATCTTCAGGCTCTCGATAAGGCGGGTGGGGTGGAGGGGGTGATCGTTGGACGGGCACTTTACGAAGGTGCGATGGAGGATGAAGTGTGTCGGTTGAGTACGTTTTAAAGGAAGCAGTCAGATCGGGCGACGGGCCGACGATTGATTACGCCAAGGAGTTAAATTCCGAACAACTGGAGGCTGTCACGGCTCCTCCAGGTCCGATGTTGGTAATTGCGGGTGCAGGGAGTGGAAAGACCCGGACCTTGACGTATCGGGTGGCTTGGTTGGTGGAGCATGGGGTGGCTCCAGAAAGCATTCTTCTTCTTACCTTCACAAACAAAGCGTCGAAAGAGATGTTGGCGCGTGTCGGGTCTTTGTTGCCTCACGATCTTTCCCGTCTTTGGGGGGGGACTTTTCATCATGTGGGAAATCGAATCTTGCGACGTCATGCAGATCGGTTGGGCTATCCGAAAGACTTTACGATTTTGGACCGAGAGGATGCGGAAGATCTAATTTCGGCCAGTCTCGGCGAGGCGGGTGTGGATCCGAAGGACAAGAGGTTTCCGAAGGCTCAAGTCTTGGCAGAGATCTTTAGTTTAGCGGCAAATCACAGAACGAATTGTGGATCGATTCTTAAAAGTCAGTTTGGGTACTTCACGGAGTTCGAGAGTTGGATCACGAAAGTGGGGGAGATCTATCTGCGTAGAAAGAGGGACAGTTCCTCGATGGACTATGACGATCTCCTGACATTGCCATTACGTCTTTTGGAGCAGGAGGGGGATTTGAAAGAGCAGTATCGGGCCAGTTTTCAGCATGTGTTGGTGGACGAGTATCAGGATACAAACCGTTTGCAGTCAGACTTTGTGGATGCGATTGGGGGAGGGCACCATCAAATTATGGCGGTAGGAGACGATGCGCAGAGCATCTACTCGTGGAGAGGCGCTAAGGTAGAGCATATATTGAGTTTTCCCGAACGGCATCCTGGAACCAAGATGGTCAGGCTGGAGACTAATTATCGAAGCATTCCTCAGATTCTGGATCTGGCGAATCATTCGATTTCTCATAATCCAAAGCAGTTTCCAAAGAATCTGAAAGCCGTACGGGAGGCGGGTGTGAAACCCGCGGTGGTGGCACTGGAGGACGGGGGGCAACAGGCCAGTTTTGTAGCGCAGCGGATTCTGGAGCTGCATGAGGAGGGTGCAAATCTGTCTGACATTGCCATTTTGTATCGAGCCCACTTTCATGCCATGGAGATGCAGTTGGAGTTAACGCGAAGAAACATTCCCTACACGATCACTTCTGGGCTGAGGTTTTTCGAGCAGGCTCATATCAAGGACGTGGCGGCCCATTTGCGGTTATCCTTAAATCCAAAAGACGAGGTGGCTTTTCATAGAATGGCAAAGTTGTTGCCTGGGGTGGGGCCGAGGTCGGCGACCAAGATGTGGCAGGAGGTTCAGTCCGGTAAGGGGCTGGGGCACCTGAAGGTGCCAGAGAAAGGGGCAAAGGGTTGGAGTCAGATGGTACAAACTCTGTCTCAGCTCAAAGGAAAAGATCCTTCGGAGCAGGTGAAGATCGTGGTGGAGGGAAGTTATGGGGATTATGTGAAGGCAAAGTATGCGAATGCAGCAAATCGGTTAGATGATTTGCGGCAGTTAGAGGATTATGCGGCGGGGTATACGGATCTTGCGGAGTTTCTAGGCCAGTTAGCACTTTTGGGTAATACGGAGACTGAGGTGGCTCAACGTTCGCGGGATGAGGGGGAGGATGCGGTGAAGTTGAGTACGATTCATCAGGCCAAGGGATTGGAGTATGGAACGGTATTTGTCATCATGTTGTGTGAGGGTATGTTCCCTTCAAGTCGTTCTATGGAGACTCCAGAAGGGGAGGAAGAGGAGCGGCGACTCTTTTATGTGGCAGCCACAAGGGCGAAGGATGAGCTGTATCTGACTCATCCAAGGTTACGGATGGGGAAGGGAGGGGATGCTTGGCAGACACCCTCACGCTTTCTGAATGAACTTTCGAAGGAGTTGGTCAATGTTTGGCGGGTCAAAGGCGCGGCAGGAGCAGGGGACTGGAGTTAGATTCGGGGGTGATTTTTCTTCTTGGACCTACGGCGGCGGGGAAGTCGCGATTGGCTATGACATTGGCTGAGCAGACCGGTGCGGAAATTGTCTCTTTAGATGCGTTTCAGATCTATCGTGGTTTGGATATTGGAACGGGAAAAGCGACTCAGGAGGATCAGGGAAAAGTCCGGCATCATCTGATCGATCTGGTGGAAGCGGAGCAGAATTTCTCTTCCGCGGACTATGGGAACGAGGCGCGGCGGGTTCTTACTGATCTTGAAGGAAGGAAAGTTAATTCTATTTGGGTTGGGGGAACTGGATTGTATCACCGAGTGATGACCCAGGGCTTATCAAAAGCTCCGGGAACCGATCGTGCCACCGCAGAGAATCTGGAGAAAAAGACGACGGAAGAGTTGTCTGCAACTGTTATCAAAATCGATCCTGAATGGGCCCAGAAGGCTGACTTACAGAACCGGAGGAGGGTAGTACGAGCTTTGGCTGTTTGGGAACAGACAGGAAGAAAGATGTCCGACTGGCAAAAACAGGAAATGACAAATGGTTTGATGGCCGAAGTGGAGACATGTTGTCTTGTTCCTCCAATCGATCTCTTGGGGGAGGTTATTCGAAAGCGTGTGGTGGGAATGTTGAGTGGCGGGTGGATTGAGGAGGTGAAGAGATTGATGGGGAGGGCCGGTTGGGAAGGGTGTCCGGGTTCGCGTGCGATTGGTTATCAGGAGGTGGCAGAACTGCTTCGCGGAAAAATCGGACGGGAGGAGGTGTGTGACAAAATTGTGTCAGCGACGAGGGCGTATGCGAAGCGTCAATTGACCTGGTTTCGGAGAATTCCTACAGTTCGGGTTATCGAGATTGATCCCCGAGAGCCCCTACCAAAAGCTGGGGTGGAGATGCTGGTGCGAGCGCTAGAGGGGGGGGCTATTCCGAAATGATGGTGACGACGGGTCGGGACAAGGCGATGGAGCGAGCCTTTTTGGTGGGTTTAGAGACTCAAAAATCGGGTCGGTACGAGGTGGGCGAGTCCTTGGATGAGTTGGCTTTGCTAGTTCAGAGCGCGGGTGGGGAAGTGGCTGATCGGGCGACCCAGAAACTGGATCACCCTGTTGCGCCTACCTATATCGGAAGTGGTAAGGCAGCGGAACTTGCCTTGGCGGCGAAGGCAAAAAAAGCGGACACAATTATCTTTGATGACGAGTTAAGTCCTGCACAGGCGAGAAATTTGGAAGGAATCTTTTCCTGTAAGGTGCTGGACCGAACCCAGTTGATTCTGGATATCTTTGCGCAGCGGGCGAAGTCGAAGGAAGGAAAGTTGCAGATCGAGCTGGCCCAGCTGGTTTATTTATTGCCGAGATTGACGGGCATGTGGACTCACTTGTCGAGGCAGTCAGGTGGAATTGGGATGCGGGGGCCGGGAGAAACCCAGTTGGAGGTGGATCGCCGTCGCGTGCAGGAGCGAATCACTCGGTTGGAGAGGGATTTGGCAGAGGTGAGGAAGCATCGGATGATTCAAAGGGAGGGTCGGATGCGGCAACATTGGCCTGTCGCGGCTTTAGTGGGTTATACGAATGCGGGAAAGTCGACCTTGATGAACCGATTGACCCATTCGGAAGTGGTGGCGGAAGATCGTCTCTTTGCAACGCTGGATCCAACGATACGGCAGTTTCGGATGCCGAACGGAGTGCGGGTGCTTTTGGGAGATACGGTGGGATTCTTAAAGAAACTTCCGACCCATCTTGTGGAATCGTTTCAATCGACCTTGGAGGAAGTGGCTTTTGCAGATGTTTTGATTCATGTGGTGGATGCGAGTCATCCTCAGCGGGAACAGCAGAGGAAAGCAGTCGATGAGGTTTTGCAGAAGATTGGGGCGGGGGACAAGCACACCCTTACGGTATGGAACAAAGCAGATCGATTGGAGAATTGGACAACTTTGGAATGGGAGGCAAGGACTGCGCCACATGGGGTAGTTATTTCAGCGAAGACGGGAGAAGGAATTCCGAACCTTTTGTCGGAATTGGCGTCGATGTTGACGGCATGGAGCATCCGGGTTCGGATTCGGGTCCCCCAGAGTGAAGGGGCGCTTTTAGCTTTATTGAGCCGAGCGGGTAGAATTCTTGAAAAGAGGTACGAGGGGAACGAGGTAGAGCTTGTGGCACACATTCCTCCCTTCTTGAGGGGGAAGGTTGCTCCGTTTATCCTACCTGAGGATGGCAAGAATCCGGGAATTACCCTCGGGAGAGAGACCGAGGGAGCGGTTGATGAGTCAAGGTCCGGAGGCCTTGGGGGCGGCGGAATTGTTAGCGATCCTCTTACGGACGGGGTTGCCGGGTAAGTCAGCGGTGGAGTTGGCTGCACAGATTTTAGGTTCTAGGGAAGGGTTGGGGGGATTGGCGCGGATTACTCCGAAAACATTGCAAAAAGATTTCAAGGGATTGGGGATCGCTAAGGCGTGTCAGGTCGCAGCCGCGATTGAGTTAGGGAGGCGGGTGGGGGTGGCGGAGATTTCGGGTGGATTGCTGGACACTCCAGCCCGCGTGGAGGAGCTGATGGGGCCTGAGTTGAGGAGGAAAGATCGAGAGGAGGTGTGGGTGCTGTTATTAAATACAAAGCTGCGGCTTTTGAGACGGGCGCAGGTGAGTCGGGGTTCGGTGAATGAGACGGCGGTACAGCCACAGGAGATTTTGCGGGAGGCGTTGGGGTCGGAGGCGGTGTATGCATTGATCGTGGTTCATAATCACCCTTCGGGTGACCCTGCGCCAAGTCCTGCGGATTTGGATTTTACGCGGAGGTTACGGGATGGTGCAAAAACGGTCGGGGTGGTTTTGCAGGATCACGTAATTATCGGCGTCGCGCGTGAGGGCCGACCTGGGTACTATAGTTTTAAGGAGGCAGGATATCTGTGAGTGAAATTCATCCGACGGCGATTGTGGAGAAGGGGGCTAAGTTGGGGAAGGGTTGTGTCGTAGGGCCAGGGGCGATTCTAGGGCCAGAGGTGGAGTTGGGAGAGGGCTGTGTGGTGGGTGCGAGGGCGGTTTTAGAGGGAAGGGTACTTATGGGGGCAAAGAATCGGATTGGGGTGGGTGCAGTCATTGGGGGAGAACCGCAAGACATCGCTTATCAGGGGGCGAAGTCGGGAGTGATCGTGGGGGGGGGGAATATTTTTCGAGAGTATGTGACGATCCATCGGGGAACAAAGGAGGGAACGAACACTGTGATTGGAAACGGGTGTTTTTTAATGGTGGGGGCGCATATGGCACACAATTGTCGATTGGCGGACGGAGTGGTTCTAGTGAATGGGGTGATGTTGGCGGGTTATGTCGAGGTAGAAGAGAAGGCATTTCTGGGTGGTGCGGTGGTAGTACATCAGTTTGTGAGGATTGGAAAGTTGGCGATGGTGCGGGGGCAGACGCGGATCGGAATGGATTTGCCGCCCTACTGTATGGCGGTGGCCACAAATGCGGTATGTGGGCTAAATCTGGTGGGGATTCGAAGGTCAGGGGTAGGGGTTGAAGGGAGAAAGGCGTTGGAACGGGCGTACGAGGAGTTTTTCTTCGGAGGAAAGAACCGGGTGCAAGCGCTGGAGGCGATCCGTAGCGGGAAGGATATCAAGGTCAAGGAGGTGGAAGAGTTTTGTGATTTTATTGAAAAGACGAAGAGAGGAATCTGCCACGGGTTACGGGCAGGGGATTTAAGGGAAGAGGAGAACTAGAAGCGGGACTGAATGCCGACTTCGAGGGCGAAGTTGTAGCTGTTTTCGAAATCGTAGTTTCCGATCCGAGGGGTGAAGGCTCCAAGAAGTTTGAAAACTCCGTAGAAGTCGACTCCGGGTGTTACCGTGTAGTTCGCGCCTACTTGCCCGTTGAATCCAAACTGGAATGCGCTGCGGCAGTAGTTCGCTTGGATGTTTGTGGTTCCGAAAGTGAAATTATTGACATCCAACTGCTGCCAGATGGCTCCCACACCTCCGCCAATAAAAGGCTTGAAGGCAGTTTTTCCGGGCCAGCGGAGAATTCCGTCGATCTGAATTGGAACTTGGAGTAATTCTCCATCAGCAGGAAGTTGGTAGGATCCGGCAGCGAAGGTTTGGCCGTAAAGTGTCCCTGTATCTGCTACTGTTAGATTGTATTGATTCACTGCATTGTAGATCACTCCGCTTTGGAGACTGACTCCGAGCCAATCGTAAATGTTGTATCCAAATTCAACATCAAATCTAAAGCCAGGTTCAAAAGTAAAATTTTCAGCCGATATAGTCGCAGCACCTACGGAGGGTGTAGAGGGTATGTAGGGATACGCCTGCATATTGTTGCCGTTGAACACGCGGCGGGCGGTAAGCTGGCCTTGGATGGAGCCACCTACCGAGGTGTTCATGAAGAAGTCATCGTACGTGCCAAGGTCTGTAGTGCCGACGCCCCCATCGGAGAGGGGTGCAGGTTTTCCTGACACAGTTTGAAGTGGAGTTGGTGTTGTTGGGGCACCGGAGAGTGGATCAACGGGAGCTGAACCTCCCATGGCAGATCCGCCCATGGGATCTGAATTTGCCATCGGAATTTGTATTGTACTATCGGCGGAAGATGGAAGTGGTACAGGAGCGGTCGCAGGTGTTGTCGCATCGCCGATCGGGGCGATGGAGAGATTTTTACTTGAGGTAGAGTTTTGGGTTGGGGATGGTTCTAAAAATGAGAGAGTGGGAGGACCGCCGAAATCTTTTCCGTCATCCCAGGAGTTCAATGAGCTAAGAGGAACGACTCGTTTCGTTCCGTTTGGATAAGTTTTTAGAATCTGACCCTGTGCCCCTACGGGGGGAGGCATCGAAAAATTCGGAGTAGGCGAGGAGCTAGCTGATTCTGGTAAAGTTAAACGTTGTGCTTTTGCAGTGAATGTAAAATAGGTACTCGCTACTAATAGAAGTACAAAGGGTGATGCCCTTCTGTGAATGGGTATCCTCATCGATCTGGTGTGGATACTGAGCACAATATGTAGTACCCGCAAAGAAAAGGACTCAACTTATAGTTAAGTTATTCACATAGTTGTACAGAAGGGGTCACAGGCCCCGGGGAAGCTTAAGGGACAGCTTTGGCGTCGGGTGTAGGGGCTGACCCTAAAAACGCCAAGCTAGGCCGATTTCTGCGGTATGATTAAACATGGCGTGGCTAGTGCCGAAGTCGGCGAAGTTGGGACTAGGCATCGAGAGGCACTTGTAACCGATATCGAGGTCGAATCCTGGCCGGATCGTGTAGGTGAAGCCGGTGGTAAACTGCCAGGCAAAGTTCCACTGGTAGGAGGTGTAGGTGCCGACTTCGGTTAGGGCTGTGCCTGACTGGTAAACCATCCAGTTGGCGCCGGCTCCACCGCCGACATAGCCGCGAAAAGGGCCTTGGGAGAGGTAGTGGTAAGTCGCGTTAAAAAGGACGGGGATTTGATAGAGGGAGCCAGTGCCATAGCGGGTATCATTCCCCCAGACGACCGAGTGGATCGAGTTATAGAGAAAGTCGCCTTCAACCGAGAGGCGGAGTTGGGGAAGAACATTGTAGCCAGCCTCGAGATCGTAACGGATTCCGGGATTGAAAATGGTTTTGCTGTAGATCGACTGATTACCAAAACGGGTGCTCCAAGGTTGGAGAAGGTTCACGCCGACGGCAGTGCGAAAGACCGGGCCCTCATTTGGGCCGAAAAAATCCTCAAGAGAGCGAGGGGAGTCCTCGGTGGCCTCAAGTGGGATGGGTTCTGAGGTGGAGACAGCTGGTGTTGGGTTATTGGCTCCAATCGGGACGATGCCGATATCCTCTGGGCGCAAAGAAGGGGAAGCGGGGGGAAGAGTAGATAGTGATGAGTCAGATTGCGCAGTGATCTGAGCCAACGCTGGGTCCGCAGATAAGAGAACCAATAATAAAAGAGCCCCCCCAAAGGGGGGGCTCTTTTGGAAAAGCGAGATCAGAGCTTTCAGAAGCGCCAAACAAGTCCGACTTCAGCCGCGTAACTGTAAGCGGCGTTGACTTGCTCATCGCCAAATACTGAACCTGATGTGTTAGCCTGAGATAACGGGTTCGGCGTACAGAGGGCTTTGAATGACGTATCTAAATCCAAGCCAGGAGCGATGGTGTAAACAAAACCAGTAGTTAATTGGAAAGCATAGTTCCATTGGTAGTTGGTGAAATTTGATCCCCCCAAAGAGACTGTAGAGTAGTCCCAAACACCGCCTACACCTCCACCACAGTAGCCACGGAATGGGCCATCGCTGGGGAATTGAAAGCGAACATTAGCTAGAATAGGGACCTGATAAAGTGCTCCATTTCCTAAACGTGAATCACCTGAATAAAAATACGTACTGTCGATTTGAAGGGAGTGAATTTGATTATAAATAAAGGCACTTTCAACACCTACCGAAAGCCAGTCTGTCACATTATAGAAAGGTTCTATATCAAACCTGATTCCTGGCTGGAAAGTGACAGATTGGTATTGTGATCTTTGATTATTTCGCCCGCTTTGTGATTGCTGGAATGCAACGCCCACATTACTTCGAAAGCCGAAACCTTCCATAGGACCATAATCATCGGTATCAGACATGGGGGATGGCGCTGTGTTTGCAGCGTTTGAGGATTCTGGGTTTACGACTGATGATGCGGAGGGCATTGGAGTTGGGGTTGATTGGGGTGTTGCCACTGTTGCAGCTGGTTGCCCGATTGGTACGATCCCATCTTTCCCTGGGTCGTAAGCGATAATACGGGGAGCACCGCCGTGTTTTTCTCCGTTATCGACAGCTTTTCCGATTTCACTCCAACGGACAACGACCTTGGTGCCGTCCGGATAAACTTTCATGACCATAGGATCGTTCGTAGATGTGGTTACCGAAGGTTCCCCCAGCACTACAGGAGAGGCAGCGAGCAAAGCGACCACAGTTATATAATTTACGTATTTATACATAATTAATCCTTGATTGGGTTGAGAGCCGTCCTGCGTCTAATTGACGACAAATGGCGTCTCATGCGGTCTATTTGATCTATATATGGTATGAGTCAATAGAAATGTTAATAACTTCTAAACAACTTATTACGTAATATATAGTATTAACGATTTTATCGTAGCGAGACATCCGCTGATTTTTTGATCTAAAGAGGTGAACTTTTCTATCCCGAGCAAACTCTTCGGGAGATCCCTGAGCGTGTAGTTAGGTTTGTTTGATTCCTGAAATCTGGAAAGTTAGCAGTTCTTTTTCGAGATCGGTTCCCGGGGGCAGGTGAAGGGTTCGCCATCCTGATTTTCTTGGGGTTTCCAGGTTTTCAGCAAGGTCATCGATAAAGAGGGAGCTTTCCGCTTTTGCTCCTGTTGCCTGTAGCGCTTTTTCGTAAATATCTGGGTGGGGTTTTCGACATCCCGCCTGGTGGGAGTAGATCCGATGCTTGAAAAGCGGGAAGAAGTCGCAGGTGCCTTCGAGATGTTGGATATGGGACGCACAGGTGTTCGAGATCAGGGCAAGTGGGTAGTGTTTTGAGAGTCGACGAGCGAGGGCCACCCGTTCGGGGAGGGGATAAAAGATATCACAGAAAGCCTCTTGTAGTTCTTCCTGTGCGTAGGCGAGATTGAGGTCTTCGGCAAGAAGGGCGAAGTACTCACCGCAGGTATGGCGACCTCGCTCGTAGTCGTGAGCGCGTTCATGAGACCAGATCTTTTCACAGAAGGCCTCTACGG
>JASGCJ010000079.1 GCA_030054195.1 Minisyncoccota bacterium | reverse complement strand
CGATCACTGCTGGTTTCAACGTGATCGATAATGTTCTGATCCGCGCTGAGTACCGTTTGGATTGGGGTGACAACATTTCCGGGACCAATACCGGAACTAATGCCGGTGCATCCAACAGTGGTGGGCCAGCCCATTACGCGGGTGCTGAAGTGGTCTACAGCTTCTAAAGATTATTTAGAGCAAGTTAGTTTAGAAACCCCTCGGACGAGTGTGATTGCTCGTCCGAGGGGTTTTTTTGTGGGGCGACCATTCGTGGTCGCCGGAGGTCGAAAGGCGGGCAAGATGCCCGCCCTACATGGGCTTGGGTGTTGAACGGGATTGTAGGGCGACCATTTGTGGTCGCTGGGGTCGAGGCGGGCAGGAATGTATAGGCTTTGAGCCTTGAGCACAAATGTAGGGCGACCATTCGTGGTCGCCAGGTATGAGGCGGGAGGCGGGCAAGATGCCCGCCCTACATGGTTTTTCAGGCTGTCATCCTTACAGAGCGATACAGCTGCTAAATCTGTGAGCATTCCCTAGACGTGATACATTGTCTCATCTAAAAATATTTCATGACCACGCTATCGCTCTTTAAGCCCTCCAACCTCGCCAAGGATATTCCTGCTGGATTGGTTGTCTTCCTTGTCGCGCTTCCTCTCTGTCTTGGCATCTCTCTGGCTTCCAACGCTCCTCTCGCTGCCGGAATCATTGCCGGGATTGTTGGTGGTCTGGTGGTGGGTGTGTTGAGTGGTTCCAGTACCAGCGTTACGGGTCCTGCGGCCGGGTTAACTGCTGTTGTTGCGAGCCAAATTGCAGAACTTGGCTCCTTTCAGGCATTTCTTGTAGCGCTCATCGTGGCCGGCGCTTTACAGATCGTGTTTGGACTCCTGAAAGGAGGATTCCTCGCCTCCTTTTTCCCATCCAGTGTTGTGAAAGGGCTGCTAGCAGCAATTGGGATCATTATCATCTTAAAGCAGCTCCCCCATCTTGTGGGATACGATGCAAACCCTGTGGGTGACACCGATTTTTGCCAGACGGATCAGAAAAACACCTTCACCGAACTGCCTACTGCATTCAAAATGTTTCTTCCAGGGGCGACAATGATCGGCCTTCTTTCGTTAGGCCTGCTCGTAGTCTGGGGAAAAGTTTCATGGCTACAGAAATCCCCGATCCCTGGGCCCTTGGTGGCGGTGTTATTTGGAACTGCAGTGAATCTTGTCCTGATTCAAATGGGTCATCCTTGGGCCATAGCTCCCACTCACTTGGTTCAGGTGCCCGTCGCCGAGGGAGCCTCGGGTTTCCTGCAGCTGTTTTCCTTTCCTGATTTTTCCGCGTTAGCCAAACCCGCGGTATACGGAGCTGCGGTCACTTTAGCGGTGATTGCCAGCTTGGAGACCCTTTTGACGATTGAGGCGGTGGACAAAATCGATCCTCAACAGCGAAAGAGTCCGGCAAATCGGGAGCTATTGGCTCAGGGAGCGGGAAACATGGTGAGTGGTTTTTTGGGTGGGTTGCCGATAACGAGCGTGATTGTCCGCTCGGGGGCGAATTTGAATGCGGGAGCGCAGACAAAAATCTCTGCCATCTTTCACGGCGTCTTGCTTCTCGGTTGTGTGGCGTTGTTGCCCCGATGGCTCAATCAGATCCCACTCTGCGTTTTAGCGGCAGTTCTGATTGTGACTGGATATAAGTTGGCGAGCCCGAAGGTGATCGGGCAGATGTGGAGTGCAGGCAAGTACCAGTTCCTCCCGTTTGCGGTGACAGTTGTGGCGATTGTGCTCACCAACCTTCTTACTGGAATCCTCATTGGGCTAGGGATCAGTCTGCTCTTTATCTTACGCAGCAACTATCGCCGATCGATTCATCAAGTGATGGAGAAGCATGTCCATGGGGATGTCCTGCGTGTGGAGTTGGCTCCGCAGGTCAGCTTCTTCAATCGCGCGGCCTTACAGAAAATCCTGATGGATGCACCTCGTGGTACAAAGGTGCAGATCGATGCACGGAATTGTGATTTCATAGACCCTGATATTCTGGATCTACTCACTGATTTCAAGGAAGTGACTTCCAGGGCACACGGGGTGGAGGTGAGCTTGGTAGGCTTTAAAAAGAAGTATGAAAAACTGCAGGAGGACCTGACCTTTGTTGACTACTCGAGTCGGGAGGTTCAGCAGTCCTTAAAGCCGGCTGAGGTATTGCAAATCCTGAAAGATGGACACGAAAGATTTTTAGCCGGTAAGCCACTCGTTCGTGATTTGCGAAGGCAGGCTGGAGCCACGGCAACGGGACAATTTCCTATTGCGGCTGTTCTGGGGTGCATCGATAGTCGAGCCCCAGTCGAACACATCTTCGATTTGGGGGTAGGGGACGCCTTTGTGGCCCGAATTGCAGGCAACGTGGCGAGGGACAAAATGATCGGGAGTCTGGAGTTCGCTTGCGGGGTTGCAGGGGCGAAGCTTCTTCTCGTTTTGGGGCACACGTCATGTGGGGCCGTGAAGGCCTCAGTAGAGCTCAAAGCGGCTGGCAAAACAGCGTCGGAAGCAACTGGATGTGACCATTTGGATGAGTTGGTTGGAATTATTCAGGGATCCATTGATTCTAGCCAGTTGAGGGACTTTTCAAATTGGGCTGATGATAAAAAGAGGGGGTTTGTGGATGCAGTAGCCCGAAAAAACGTGGTCAACACGATGAATTATATTCGGGAAAAGAGTGGAATTCTTGATCGATTGGTTCGCGAAAATAAGATTATGATCGTTGGTGCTGTCTACGACGTGAGCACGGGCAAAGTGGAATTCCTGTAGCAGCTGCTCTGCGTCGGACGGGTAGGGATGGTTTCGATAAGCCCACTTGCTTCGTTACCCCAGATCGCTTGAAATCATCTATGCGCAATTGCTGGACTCGATTCGGATGGGCACTCCTGGGGGTGGTTTTTGCGGGAATGTCGTTGTATCTGGTTTTTAACCCTGATCGGACGGGGGTTGTTCCAAACTACAGGTTTGCCTCAAGTCACTGGTGGTTAGGTGAATCGATGTATCCAGGGGGGACTCATGGATTTTTGTACGCTCCCACATTTGCCGTTCTTTTTTCCCCATTTCATCTGATACAACCCGCTGTCCTTGGGGAGATCGTGTGGCGCTTGTTCGGGTTCGGACTTTTTGGATGGGGATTATGGAGGCTCGCTGGAAGCTTAAATCAGAAGAGTGGTGGGCGGGGGGAGTTCGATTCAGCGTTTGCGCTACTTGTACTGCTGGCCGTACCCGCTTC
>JASGCJ010000078.1 GCA_030054195.1 Minisyncoccota bacterium | reverse complement strand
ACGTGCCAAAAAGCCAATCCCGCCTAGATGAAACCCTTCGGACGAAAAAAGTCCGTTGTGCCAAAGGGGTGAATCAGTATTTGAAATAGAGTCAGGATCGGTGGGAGTGATTGTCCCTACCTGATTTTTCCTGCGGCCATGGCCGCACCCACAATTCCCGCTTCGTTGTGTAGTTTGGCAGGAACGACTTTCGCCCTTACCCCTTTTGCGGCTCTCGGCAGCCACTTTTCCGCTCTTTTGCTTACTCCTCCACCCACAATGATCAGATCTGGATTGATCAAGCGATCCACCTGCTGAAGATACTCCCGAACTTTGCGAGACCATTTTTTCCAACTCCACTCGTGCACCTCTCTCGCTTTTGCGCTTGCGTACTTCTCAGCATCTTTTCCCTCAAGGGTAAGATGCCCCAGCTCAGTGTTTGGAATCAGAACCCCTTGATAGAACAACGCACTTCCGATTCCCGTGCCTAATGTGATCATCACCACAACTCCCTTATCTTTTTTCCCGGCTCCGTAGTGAAGTTCCGCCAGTCCGGCCGCGTCCGCGTCATTGATCACCACAAAAGGTTGCCTCATTGCTTTTTTAAATATCTTTTCGGGATTCTTTCCAACCCATTGAGATGAAAGATTCACCGCAGTCTCAACCAACCCTTTTCGAATCGGGCCAGGAAACCCAACACCGACAGGGCCTTTCCACTGAAAATGGTCGACCATTCTCTTGATCACGCGGGTAAGCGCCAGCGGAGATGCCGGTTGTGGGGTCGGAAAGTGAACAGGGTCCCCTTGAATGGTTCCTGCTGGAAAGTCCACCACGCCTCCCTTGACCCCGGTTCCTCCTATGTCGATTCCGAGTACGTTCATCTTTCCAAATATAGTCGTAGATAATCCGCGGAACAGCCCCCTCTCCGCCCTTTCGTGGATCGCAAAAACTACTCCCAAGCCACTCCACCCTTTATGCGAACAACGCGAGCCCCAACGCTTGCGATTCTACCCCAGCCTGCAAATTTGAACTTCATAGATGGACAACCCCGCCAAACTTCAGGAAGAGCTGGAAGGATACTGCGGGTTGGGAATGTACGACGAGGCTCTCCGTCGCATCGCGCAAGCACGCCGCAAGGGCGATCACAGCCTGACTCTGGATTTTCTGCGAACACGGATTCTCCGGGTTGCGGGTCGTTTTGTTGAACTTCGCAAAACGGCTGAGCAGTTGCGGCGACAACGCCCTGAAGAACCCGAGGTTTGGGTTTCTCTTGCCGACGCCGTGCGTCACCAGGATTCAATCCAGCAGGGTCGCTCCATCCTTCTCGAGGCCGAACGTAAGTTCCCGAATAATCCTCATATCAAATTTCAGTTGGGTTGTTATCATTGTCAGTTGCGTGACCTCGATAAAGCCCGCTCTTATGTACAGGCCGCGATTCGCCTGGACGAGTCGTGGGCAAATGTCGCCAAAGAGGATGCTGATCTTGCTCCCCTTCGAGAAAAGTCTTAGGCATCCCCCCCTCATCCTTTTCCTTTTCATTCCACTACTCCTTTCAGGGTGTGGTTTTTTTCGCTCCTCAGCCGACCACACGATTGGAGTTTCCCAACCCCTTTCGATTGTCCTTCCAGCAAATTTTTCAACTGGCTACCGGTGGGTGCTCGACCCGCCACTTCAGACGGCTCACCTGCTCGACGAGTCATACTCCTCTCCCTCTCTGCCTGGTGCCCCTGGGAAACAAACCCTCCGTGTCGTCTTTCCGCGTGAGGGTAGATTTAACTTAAAGTTTGCCTATCGCCGCCTTTGGGAGCCGGCGACCGTGCCTGCGGCTCAAACAACAAATTTTGTCGTGCAGGTTTCGCCTTCAGATAAGAATTCGAATATCTTGCAACAGCTGTTTCCGGAAAAGAATCTTCCCTCGACCGTTCCTCTGCCCGAGGAGGATCAGCCCAAACCCGCTCCAGGAAAACTTCAGATCCGCAAAGCCTAACCCTAGTGGCAGTTCTCTAATACAGAGACACGATGTGTTCGCTGCGTATCCATCCTGCATCTTGATTCGGTAGTCGAATCTTGCTCCACCCTAAAAAGCTTTTCTCTAAACGGGCAATGGACCCTAGCGGATAGGCCTTCTCCGCTTGAGCCTCTACTTCTGTGGGGATTGATCGCAAGGGCTCAACATCCACAATCATCACCGCGTTTCGATCCGCCAACTTTCCATAAATTCCAAGTGCTGTTGAGGCCGCCATGAAAAGCATAAGTCCGATCGCAAAAGTCGCTATCCCAACTCGAACAAGAAGGGTTCTCTTTTGAGGGAAGTAACCCGACCCCAAACCAAATCCACAGCCAACCGCAAGGATCGTCCCTCCCAAAACAAGGGCTACTTGCCATCCGAATACGCCAAGTCGTCCCGTAATCCACTCCCTGCTCCGCTCACTCCACAAGCCCATCACCGCTCTGTCCAACTGATCGGAAGATTGGGCAAAGATTCGGGTATTCCATGAGACAGAAGCCATTGCTGGGGAAATAAGATACGCCGATAGCCCGTAGGCTAACGCCCGCTCCTTGTCGCCAAGCTGGAAATACGCGAGCGCCAGATTATTTCTGGCCACGGGATCCCGCGGGTTCGCCAACACTTTTTCCCGCCACACCTTCTCTGCCTCACTGAAACTCCCCGTTTTATAAAGCTGGATCGGATCCTCTTTGCTCGTCTTCTCATCTTTGGGTTGTTCTTTGTTAATTGCCTGCGCACTGACTGGTTCTACGGCAACAAAAAAGAAAAGAGCCGCTGCCAGCCAAGGGAATAGATTTTTAGGTTTCAGTGGCGCCCAAGCCTTTATCGCGGGCAGGTCGATTCTGCCGGCTAGGCGTTCGGCTTGGTCACACCACTCTCCATCCAAACTCGGATTTCTCCCATAAAGCCCATTTTCTGAATCAACCCAGCATTTTTCGAGTGTTTCTTGATCTGATTTTTCCATCGTTTGAATTCCGTCTGCAATCACTCCCCAGGCAGGAGTTGCTCCTTCAATTCCTAAGGTGCCGGCTACAGATTTCTGCCAAAAAAGAAGCGCTTTTTCGGAAGAGCGCATATCCTCCCCTGCCTCACGAACCATTTTGACCGCGCTTTTCCAGCTTTGAAGCGACTCCTTTCTTAGTCTCTCTTCGTCTGTGAATAGGGCCCTTTGCCTAGCCCATCGCCACCAAAGAACCAGCAAGATTCCCCAAGGAACAATTCCTAATCCTACCCACCACCCCTGACCAACAGGCGCTAT
>JASGCJ010000077.1 GCA_030054195.1 Minisyncoccota bacterium | reverse complement strand
CAGATTTTTCATGAGGCAGGGTTAGAACCGTGTTTCTATTTGGGTGGATACTCGCCTGCCCTGGGTGTTTCAGGAGCTTGGAAAAAGGGGGAGTGGTTGATTGCTGAGGTGGACGAGAGCGAGGGGGCGCCAGCACAGATGAAGCCTTGGGCGGCGCTTCTGTTAAATGCGGATCACGAGCATGTGGATCGCTATGCGGATGAGAAAGCGGTAGTTGCAGCTTATCGTGAGGTTTTGGGTCAAGTCACAGGCCCTGTTGTGGTGGTGGCCAAGGAGGAGAAAGCGGCCATGGAGGCAACGATGGGGGTGAAAACCAAGGTCACTTTCGGGTGGGAGAAGAGTGAGGCTGATTATGTGGGTCGGTGGGAGGGGGAAAGTGCAAACGGGATTCAATTTGGAGTAATGAAAAATGGAAAAGATTTGGGAAGTTTTTCGCTGGCGGCTACAGGAAGGCACAATGGAGGAAACGCTTTGGGAGGATTGGCCTTGGCTGCGGAGTTGGGAGTGGAGGTTGAGAAGATCCGTAAGGGATTGAAAGCGTTTCGACGGGCAGATCGAAGATTTGAAATTCTTTCTAGTGGGCCTGGCTTGGAGGTGGTGGATGACTATGCGCATCACCCGAGAGAGGTGGAGGCGACGATTGCGTCCGCCCGCGCAAGGTGTCGGGCACGTGTGGTGGCAATCTTTCAACCTCATCGTCACACAAGATTGGCGACTTTTATGAGTGGATTCGCGGAGGCGTTACGGAATGCGGATCACGTTGTGATTTTACCTACGTATGCAGCTGGAGAGAAAACTATGGAGGGTGCGGGGGTAGAGCAACTTGTTGGGGCGATTCAAGAAAAGGGAGGAAAGGTGGATCTGGCAGGATCGATGTCGGAGTGCAGGTCGATTTTGGGAAGACTTTGGCAAGAGGGAGATCTGTTTTTAGTGATGGGTGCAGGGGATGTGACCCAAATGGCCCGTAAGATGGCGAAAGATTTTCATGGGTTCTACAAGGTACGGGATTTGGCAAAAGGCGAGGGGGTTGTGCGTTGGTATGAACCGATGAGAAAGCACACCACCATTCGTATTGGAGGGCCAGCACAAGTGTGGTTTGAGCCAGAAAGTGAAGCTGCATTAGGTCGGGTCGTGGAGTGGTGTGCAAAGGAGAAGGTGCCTCTGACCGTGGTAGGACGGGGAAGTAACCTACTGGTGCGGGATGGCGGCATTTCGGGGGTGTGCGTGCATTTTGGACAACCGGGCATGAGCAAGATCGAAGTAGTGAATGGCAAGATTCATGCGGGGGCGGGAGCTCGGCTAAAGCAGATTGTCGCCGTTGCAAAAGCAAACGGAATTATGGGTTTGGAATTTATGGAAGGGATTCCCGGCGCACTTGGCGGTGCGATGAGGATGAATGCTGGGGCGATGGAGTCTTGGACCTTTGAAACGATAGAAAGCGTGAGGGTGATGGACCGAAAAGGAAAAGTGAGTGAGGTATTGAGAGGTGAGTTCGAGGTGAAATATCGTAGGGTGCCAAGATTAGTAGAGGAGATTGCGGTGGGGGCTGTTTTGCATGGAAAGCCAGGGAATCCTGAGGAGATTGCTGAAAAACTTAAACAGTACAGCCGGAAGAGATGGGATTCGCAACCTGCTGCACCGAGTGCGGGTTGTATTTTCAAGAATGCGGAAAAGATTCCTGCAGGAAGATTGATCGAAGAATTGGGATTGAAGGATACAGCGATCGGAGGTGCTCGGATCTCGCCCGTGCACGGAAACTTCATTGTGAATCAAGGCGGAGCGAAAGCGGTGGATGTGTTGGCGTTGATGGATCAGGTTCGGGCTAGGGCTCAAAAGGATCGGGGAATCGATTTGGAGCCTGAGGTCATTGTGGTGGGGGAAGACGAATGAAACCCGAAAAAATGAAAGTAGCGGTTTTGGCTGGCGGAATTTCAAGGGAGCGGGATGTCTCCTTGCGAAGTGGTGCGGGAGTGGCAAAGGCGTTGCGATCGTTGGGTGTGAAGGTGTTGGAGGTGGATGTGAAGGAGAAGGGGCTCAAGGTACCGCAGGGAACTGACATATGTTTTCTATGTCTGCATGGGACCTATGGAGAGGATGGTGAGGTTCAGGCTGAGTTGGAGGCGGTTCAGATGCCATTTACAGGAAGTGGTTCCGTGGCCAGCGCACTGGCTTTCGACAAACTGAAGGCCCGGGATGTGCTGGTGGCCGCAGGTATACCCATGGCTGAAAGCATGGAGTGGAGGAAGGATCATGATTGGAAGCCTCCGTACGTGTGTAAACCCGTTGCGGATGGATCCAGTTTCGGTGTTCATCTTGTTCGCGATGAAAAAGAGGCGGCGACTGCAATGAAGAGTTCGGAAAAGTGGAAGGGCGCAATGATGATGGAGCGATTGGTAGAAGGAGTGGAAATGACCGTGGGCATCTTGGGGGAAAAACCACTTCCTGTTGTTGAGATTAGGCCCGTAAAGGGATTTTATGATTTCAGCAATAAGTATACGGCAGGTGCAACCCAGTACCTTTGCCCCGCACCGATCTCCAAAGAACAGACGGAGGAGGTGCAGGCCGTCTCCCTCGCAGCTCATCGCGCTTTGGGTTGTGAGGTTTTGTCTCGCGTGGATCTGATCGTTGATCGAGACGGGAAAATCAATGTATTGGAAGTGAATACGCTTCCAGGAATGACGGACCTGAGCCTCTTTCCAAAGGCGGGTCGGACTGGGGGAATCGATTTTGCATCCCTCTGCTTGAAAATATTAGAGCTTTCTTGGGAGAGATTCAAAAAAGGAGTGACATCATGAAGTTCAAACGAGTTCCATTCTTTTCGTCAAAAAAACAGCGTCAGCGAAGTCGGCGCGCACGGCATGTGCTGGCTGCGCGAATGACAGGAAAAGAGAGTGCGCGTGCATTTAGCCGGCGTGTTGGGTTTCTCCTTCTTCTTGCAGGTTCTTTGGCCACGGCTGCGTTAGTGACCTCGATCGGGATGGATGCGATTTTAGGAGCTCTTTTATATCGGAATACAGATTTCACCCTTCGGCGGTTCGTGATTGAACCTGCGAACAAGATTGGAAAGGGGGAACTCGTAGCGGCGAGTGGCGTAAAGATTGGTCAGAACGTCTTGCAACTGTCCTTAGACGAGGTGAAGGCATCGGTAGAAAAGATTCCTCATGTGGCCTCGGTACGGGTCGAGCGACATTTGCCTGATACTTTATACTTCTTTGTGGAAGAGCGGAGGCCTGTCGCCCTTTTGGC
>JASGCJ010000041.1:9510-14583 GCA_030054195.1 Minisyncoccota bacterium | reverse complement strand
GTTTTTCCGGCCAACGGAACGAGTACCCCGCGCCCTTGTCCCATCCCCGGCCGAACAATCGGAACTCCCAGGTGTTTCCGGCCATGCCTCGCCCGATCCTCATCCAAAAATGTTTCAACCCCTCCCCGGGTAATCCCATGAATCCACGCCGCCCCCAAGGAAGACCCAAAGACCACCAGCTTTCGCTTTTTGGCTTCCCGTTGTGCCTCCTCTGACATCCGTTTCAATAAGCTAAGATTTTTCTCGGCCCATTTCCTTCCCCCGCGTTTCCCGGACCTGTGTCCCTCAGCCTTTTTTGTCCCGAGCCATTCCCCAAAAAGGGTGAGTTCACGCGCCACCACGTCGTGCCGAACAGACTTCACCCGAAGTCCCGCCCTCTCCGCCACCTGCCTCAGGGATTTCCGGCTGAAGTGGGATGCATGATCCGCCACCGGAAGAATGAAGGGATTCCTTTCCGCATCAGGCACCTGAATCAGCACCCGCGCCCCCGGACGGGCCAAGGGACGAAGACTCTTCAGATATTCCGAAGGGCCTGCCATGTGCTCCAGCACGTGCACGAGAGAAATTAGGTCATAGCTTGCTGCCGGAGGAGTGCTCCGGCTGTCATAGAGCTTACGGAAGCCACGGATTTTCCTCAGGGCTTTTTCATTCCGCCGGTCAAACTCGGTCCCGGAAAGCCCCCATCGGGAAAACTCACCCCGCAAAGCCCGTAAAAAACCTCCGTTGCCACAACCGACATCCAGCACCTGTCCTCGCATCGGCAACCGGGCCTGCCGCTTGAGCCAGTCCACGATCTTTTGCGACCGGGGCGCTCCCTGCCCCCCCCTGAACACGGCCTGCTCGGCCCCGCCGGATTGCCGGTAGATATGATACGTCGAATAGATTTTTCGGCACTCCCTTCCCCAAGATGGCGAAAGGATCGCTTGGACCAGATCGCAAGCCGAGCAGACTCCCATTCTTCCCCCGGAAGGCCAGGGCCGGCAATCGGAAGTCACGCGGGCCAATTTTCGAAAAAGGGTTAGCTCCCGCAAGGTTCCGCCACAGTTATGGCATTTTGTTTTTTTCATATGTTCCACCATGCGTTCCTATCCACACCCCCCAAGATGGCTTCGTACTCTTTCGAGGGAAAGACGGGATATGGGGTCCACGCCTCCAGTGGGCTATTTTTCTCCAGAATGCGGATTCGCGAAGCCGGATATCCAAGGAAATTTCCCCATTTCTGGGCGATTTCGACATAGGTCATGCTCTTGGCAGTCTGCCAGACTAGCTCGGTTGCCGGTCGCTGTCGCGAAGCGACCAAATGCAGGCACCCTTCCGCTATGGACTCGGGAGAAACGGGGAAAATCCGGACGGATTCAAAGGCTTCGATCGGGGTTCCCTGAGCCAAGGAATCTTTCCAGCTTTCCAAAAGCGGCAGGCGGGGATGCACTACTTTTCCCAGCCGAATCCAAACGGTTCCGGGCAGTTGGGCTAACTGTCTTCTCAGCTCCTCTTTTTGTTTCGCATACTCCCCCGCCTTAGGGGAAAGATCCGTTCCAAAAAAAACTACTCGCGCCCCCCGCGATAAAAAGTGCCGAGCCAGCCGCACACTTCCCCCCACATTGATCCACCGGGAAAGGTGGGGCTGTTTTTCACATTCCACTCGGGAGGTCATTCCCGCACAGACAAAAACCCAGTCCAAGTCTCCCGGTGCGTTCCAACAGCCCGGATCACGGGACAAATCCAAATGCCAGGGGCCTGGATTCCGTCCGGCCCGGAAAGTCGAGATTCCGCTTAGTGAAAACGATTTCTCTAAGGCCTGGGCCAGGGTTCCCCCTCCCACCACCAACACACGTTGTTTTTGATGGAACCCTTTCATTGGATCGAATTGAGTTTCTCAAGCGAACCACGAACGGCCTCAAGACGTTGCCTGCGCAGTTCCACCTGAGCCTCCTCTCCCAGTGAAAATCCTCTCCGGGTTTTCCCGGCAGGAAGAAATTCATTCAGCATAATGCAAATCCATTTCATCCGATACACGGGCCACAGGCTGGTCGCACGCTCCGCCACTTCGGCGTCTTGCGGAAACAGTTCCGCCAAAAGAGCCACGACCCCAGGAAACTCGGAGGCAGGCGCAGGAATGCGGGGCTGGCAAAAAAAGTCGGCTGCCATTTTCGCAGGATCGTCCCACCCAGCGTATTCAAAGTCAAAAAATCGAAGACGGCCATCCCCACCCAAAAGGGAATTATGAAATCCAAAGTCCGAGGGAGAGACGCAGGCCGTTGCCCGATGGGTTCCCCGGCCTTTTTCAGGCCACTCCCGGTTGGCCGTTTTTAAGATCCGCTCCCAGACGGGAATCACCTTCTCGCGAACAAGATGGCGCGCCTCCTCTGCTTCAGAATCTACCCCGGAGATTTGTTGAAGCCGCGCGATTCTTCGGTTCACAAGATCCAAATGCTCACACACCGTCCAAGCCGCTTCAGCCGCGGAAGGAAGATCCGATAGGGTCGGGAGAGGAAGCCGATTCAACGCAGCAAAAAACTCCAAAGCCTCCTGAACCCGTGCCCCCGTCACTTCCGGTTCCGTCAGTTTTCGGCCTTCCACCCAGAAAAAGAGTCCCGCCTCCCCTTCCGGATCCCAGGCATGCACTTGGGGAACTTTCCCCTTCACCTTATTTTGGGCGTGCGTGTAAAAAGCTTTTTCGGAGGCAAAGCGATCCCGCGAATCCTCGGGGGAACGGAAATACTGTTTGAGGAGATATTTCCCTTGGAGCGTCTTCACCTCCCAAACCCGGTTGTTGGCTCCTCCAGAAACGGATCGGATTTCTTTGGGAGATTCCGTCAAAAGCCGAGACATTACCTTTTCGGAAAGCTGTGGTTCCTCCTTCCCCTTCATTGAATTTGGCTCTTCAAAAGGGCCGGTAGTTCGTTCCAATGTCGAACCCTCTTATGAGGAGTGCCTTTTTCGGGATGGCCCGAAGGGTCGAACAAAAGAGGTTGGCAATCCTTGGGAAACGCTGGGTGAGTCAGAATCTCCGGTAGGTCATCCACAAAGAAGTTGCACCCACAACGGGCGATTCTCATCAATTTGGCCTCCTTGGTTCCTTCAAAATAGGCTTCCCGAATCTTCTGCCCCAGCCAGCCGGAGGTTTCCAAAAATTGTCGGGCGGCCTGATGAAGGTCATGCGTCGGACCCGCCAGCGGATATTTTGTTCGGTGACTGACAACCACCACCTTCCATCCGTCTGCCGTCAACTGCTCCAGACAGGACGAGAATCCCGGGTAGGCCTCTGCACCGGCAAGGCCAGGGCCGTAAACCTCTCCCTGGATCCGGGTAAAAATATCTGCCTCCCCCTTTCGGTGAAAATAGTCCCTGAGTATATTTTTGGCGGACTGGCCCGGCACGATCTCTGCCCCGTGTTTCTCCACTAAACGACGGTAAACCTTTTCGTAGGAAACGATCGTGTTGTCAAAATCCAGGCCGATGGTTCTGCCGCCGCGGGAGGTCATTCAAAATAAATGAAGCTGTGATCCCCCGAATAGCCCGTCTTTTGGAACCACCACTCCCACCCTTTGGGGGTATAAAAGCTTTCACAGGTAAACTGCCAATAGAGCAGATTCGCCTTTTCCTCCTCGTTCCTCCAAGACTCGACACAGAGGTATTTGTGTTTCCTTCCAACCCTCTCGATTTCCCGGAGCGCGGGGTCCAGATCGAAGCACTCGAGGTTGTGGAGCGTGTTGATCGAGATCACGAGGTCAAACTCACCATCCTGAAAAGGAAGCTTTTTGGCATGCCCTTCGTGAATCCGGTTCTGAATTTCAGGTTTGGCGTTCTTTTTTGCATATCCGGATACATCCAAGCCGGTCACTTCCAGCCCCGGAACCGATTCCAGCAGGTCGTACATTAAAAACCCTTTGCCGCAGCCTACATCCAGCACCTTATGTCCAGCTTTCAACTGGTAATGCTTCGCCATGGCATCGGCCACCTTGCGCCATCGCCCGTCATACTTCATCCCTCCGTACCCGGTTCGGCGGTCTCCGTCCCAATAATCCTTATCCCACTGTTTGGCCAAGCCGGCCGCCTTGGCTTTGGGGAATTCCGGATCGTTGACTCGGCCGAGATAGTCGCGTGTGGTCGCTTTATGCACCAAAGAGATGAAGTCGAGATAAGCCATCTTTTAAGCCCTCAAAAAGTTTTGGATTGATTTGCATATTCCTTCCGCATTCAGCTGGAAATATTTTCTCGCCCCTTCCTGATCCGTTGTACGGTGCAAGAATTCATCCCCGCTTCCCAATCGCAGCAAAGGGGAAGTCTTGGGCTTGTCCGCCTTCCACTCAGCCAAGGCCGCTCCCAACCCGCCGAGCCGGCTGTGTTCTTCGACGCTGACCACCAGCCGATGCTCCTGAAAGATTTTGTTCCACTCTTGGTCGGCAAAAGGTTTCAGATAGGGCTGGGAAAAAACTGCTGCCGAGACGCCCTCTTTTTCCATCTGTTCAGCGGCCGCGACAACCTCGGGCAAAATGGTTCCGCATGCTACGAGGGCAACATCCTTCCCAGTCCGAAGGCGTAGAGGCTGCCCGGGGTTCGCCTGGACGGGAGCCGCATGGATTTGTGGTTCCCCTTTTTTTCCGATGCGGATATAGCTCGGCGATGAAGACTCGAGGGAGTGGCTCAAAATCATTTCCAATTCGCGGGCATCTCCGGGTGCGGCCACATTCATCCCCGGAATCAGGCGCAACATTCCCAGCTCCTCACAGGAGTGATGTGTACCCCCAAGGGAGGCGTACGAAAGACCGCCCCCCGTCCCCACCAAAATCACTGGAAGATGGTGATACCCTAAGTCGACCCGTATCTGCTCCATCGCGCGATATGTGAGGAAGGGTGCAATGGTATAACATACCGGTCTCAGTCCCTGCATCGCCATTCCCGCTGCCACTCCGACCATGTTGGCCTCGGCAACCCCACAGTTGTAAAACCGCCCCGGACAACTTTCCTTGAATTTGTCAAAAAGTCGGTTTCCGATATCCCCGCTCAACAGAACGATCCTTTCGTCCTTTTGTGCCCACTCCGTGATTCGTTTGGCAAAATAATTTCTCA
>JASGCJ010000041.1:0-9410 GCA_030054195.1 Minisyncoccota bacterium | reverse complement strand
ATCCTTTCGTCCTTTTGTGCCCACTCCGTGATTCGTTTGGCAAAATAATTTCTCACGCTTGCCCTAATTCTTTTCCAGCCTTGGCAACTTCCTCCGCCGTAGGAATCCGGTAGTGCCAGTTGTTGTCATTCTCCATGAATGAGACGCCTTTTCCTTTGACTGTATGAGCCACCCAAGCAGTGGGCCGGCCCTCCGGATCCGGAGACTCGCTCATGGCTTGGGCCACCGCCTGAATATCGTGACCATCGATTTCCCGGGCCCTCCAGCCAAACGCCTTCCACTTGTCGACAAAAGGATCCATGGCCATGACTTCCGGACTCCGCCCCGTGGCTTGCCACTTGTTATAGTCGACCCAAACCGTCAAATGAGAAAGCCGTTGGGCCGGAGCAAACATGGCCGCTTCCCAAACCGAGCCCTCCTGACACTCGCCATCGCTCATCAAAACTACGACCTTGGCAGATTTTTTTTGTAGCCGCGCCCCCAGGGCTAAACCGATTCCGACGGGTAATCCGTGCCCCAGGGATCCGGTGGCCAATTCCACTCCCGGCGCACAACTAGGGGCAGGCTGTTCCGCCAGCTCGGCTCCCTCCTGGGCAAACCGTTCGAGCCATTCCAAAGGAAAGTATCCACGTTTTGCGAGGGTCGCATACAAGCCGATCGCCGCGTGGCCTTTGCTCAAAATAAAGCGGTCGCGGCTCGGGTCCTTGGCCTTCGCTGGATCCGGCGAGTTTTTTCCAAAAAAGTATGCTGTTAAAAGATCAACACACGAAAGGGCCGAGGCCAGATGCGGTGCCTCGGCAGCATGGGACATCTGGATGATGCGGTACCGCAACTCCCTAGCCGTTGCCGCCAAGTCGGTACTCATGTCGGTCGGACCATGACGTGAATCGGTTCCCCGGAGCGCATCCACCGGATGCCCTGATTGATCTCGGCCAAAGTGCAACGGTGGGTGATCCAATCTTTTGTAGAAATTTTTCGGTCAGCAAGAATCCGCAAATACTTGGGAATTTCTCGGTGGGGCTGGCTGGACCCTCCCTCCGATCCGGTCAGTACCCTCCCCAGGTGAAGCGGCAATGTGTTGATCGAAAGCTTTCGGTCGTGGCGCATCACACCGATTCCAATACAACGCCCCTTCGGCCCGCAGAGCTCATAGGCTTGTTCAAGGACGGCCGGTTGCCCCGTCCCATCAATCACCACATCCGCCGGATGACCGAGAAAAGCCCGGACTTTTTCTGCCCAGGCGGGATCCCGGGCTGAAAAGGTTTCGGTCGCTCCCAATTTCTTTGCCAACGCCAGCTTGGAGTCGTGCAGATCTACGGCAATGACCGGATGGGCTCCTGCGAAAACGGCTCCCAGCACCGCCCCTGAGCCGATCCCGCCGCAACCGATGATCACCACGGCTTCCCCAATTTTGACCCGAGCCTCATGATGAATAACCCCAAAGCCCGTCGTCAGTGTGTCGGCCAGCAGGGCTCCCAGTTCCGGATCCGTGTCGTGGGGGACTCGTGTAAGCCGGTTCGCGGAAATGACGGCAATTTCCTGAAACGTGGTGATTGGCCCGGCATTGCAGTCCGCTCCCTTCCAGCGATACCGGCTCCCCCCCGCATCCACTCCTTCTCCGGGTCGCCAATGCGCCACGGCCCGGTCCCCTGTCTTCAAATGTTTGATGCCCTGTCCTAATTCTAAAATCTCCACCGTCGCCTCATGCCCGATAAGATGGGGTAAATATCGGTCGGTGCCTTTCACCGCATCAATCTCCCCAATCTGCGAACCGCAAATCCGCGTTGTTAGAATTCGGACAAGCGCCTGCCCGTATCCCAACCCGGGGATTTCCACCTCATCGACGATGAGGTCGGCCCCAGTCTGATGAAGAATGGCGGCGCGGGTCTTCACAATTTCCCGGCAGCGGCGAGGCCCTTCATCGTACGAATGTTGTACCAGTCTTCCTGATCCTTGAGCTTCCCGGCCTTATAGGCCTCCATCACCTCTTGGATTCCGTCCTTCACCCCAAACTTCGGGCTAAACCCTGTTGCGAGAAGTTTTTTAGAGGAAAGCCTGTAGGACCGGGGGTCATTCGACTCGGTCACAATGATCTCCGCCGGAATCCGAGCTTTGGCCATTTGGGCAATTTCCAGAATGGAAATATTATCAAATCCAGCATTGTAGATTCCGGTCAATTCGGGCTTGGCAAGAAAATGCTCGTAGACGCGAATCATGTCCTGAAGATGGATGTTCGGGCGCGTCTGATTTCCTCCGAAGACCGTGATCTTGCCCTTAGTCAGTGCCTGCATCGTCAGCATGTTGACGGACAAATCCAACCGCATGCGTGGAGAGTAGCCACAAATGGTGGCTGGGCGGATGATGGTGGTGCGGATTTTGTCCGAATAACTCAACAGAACCCTCTCACTGACCATTTTCGTTTTGTTGTAATCCGAAATGGGAACGAGGGACAGCTCCTCGGTCACTTCCGGCTCCTCTTTCACGCCGTACACACTCCCAGAACTCGCATAGACAAACTGCTTCACTCCGTGGCGGATGGCCTTTTCCACCAAAAACATGGTGGCGAGGGTGTTCACCTCCCAGTTGAGCTTGGAATTCAGATCTGCACAGGGATCGTTCGCCACATTGGCGAGATGCAAAACCGAATCTATTCCGTCGAAGGGAATGTTGTCGACTTCCCGGATGTCAGCCTGGATGACCTTTAGGCCCTTAGCCGGCTTAAGATAATTGCCGAACCACTGCACATCCACCACCGTCAGTTCATGGCCCAGCTCGATCAATCGTTGGGCCAACGGGGTTCCCACATATCCGCATCCGCCAGTCAGTAGTATTTTCATTTTTTTCTCCTTGGTTAGAACGTCAACAGACTGATCCCACTTTTCAAAAGATCGCTTTTTTTCACGGGCTCGGCGTTGCCCGGAACACGCACCGCCTGGGCTCCCGCCAGTTGCCCGAGAAAAGTAGCCGCTTCGATTGGTAGTCCGTCCGCAGCAGCCAGTGTTGCCAAGGCGCAAAACGCATCCCCGGCTCCCACCGTATCCACAATATTACGCTCAAGCGGGGCACAGTAGCAGGTTTCCCGTGGGGTTAGTCCGATGGTTTCCCTTCCGCCTCGCGTGAGCCATGCATAGCGGCTTTTTAGAGTACGGCGGAGGCTCCCGAGGGCCTCGGCAAAATCAAATTGCCTCCGCCCCACAGCCAGAGTGATTTCCATCTGATCGAGGGAAAAGGAATCCGCCCGCCGGTAGCGGCGATTGATGATGTTGAACCCGTGGTTGTTGCTGTTGGTTTGGCAGTTCACGGCCAAAAATTTTGCCTGCTTTTCAATCATCCTCCGCACGGGAGAGGTCATCAGTCCGTGGCCAAAATCCATAACAAGCACCACGTCGGCCCATTGGACCAGTTTGCGGAGTCGTGCGAGAAATTTTTTCTCCGTCTTGGAGTCCAGCGGTTCGTTCCGAATGAAATTCAGCGAAAAGAGCTTGGAAAGCTCCTTTCCCTCCGCCTTGGGCTCAACGAACCTCTGTTTCACGATGGTCACGCCATCTTTTTGTCGGATGAGCCCGCTTAGGCACTTTCGGTAAGGCTGAAGCAATTTTCCCAGCCAAGGCTCGTCGCCCGTCACCGTCGCCAAGCGCACATGCGGGGTGAACTCCCGCAGATGCCGTACCACGGCCAGCGCGCCCCCGCCGTGCGTTTCTTCTCCCAAATGCCGAGCGGACAAAATCCGATTCTTCGAAGTCAGGCCCTGAACGTCAACCGTGGAATAGCGGTCAAAAATAACCTCCCCGATGACCAAAACTTTTTTTCGGGCGAACCCATCCACGCTCGCCCGCAAGGCTCGCGGATCAAATCGTGCGGCCAATTGCCGGCAAAAGTCCTTCACCTTTGGCTCCTGCGTTTCGAAATAGTTATTGAGCAGCCGCGTCGAACTAAAGACCACCGATCCAACATAGCGAACCCGCCCCCCCAGCCTTTCCACGGTGGCGACATCCTGCTGGATGTTCCCGGTGACATCGTTCGACGAATCCTGATACTCTAACCCTTTGCAATAAACGTGGGGCCGGACGAGCTCGATAGCCTCCACCGCTGCGGGATGGGGAACAACGACGACATAGTCGATCGATTCCAACGCCGCCAAAGCCTTGGACCGAAGGGTGTCATTGAAAAAAGGCCGGCCAGGGCCTTTGTTGACGTGGGCAGCTGCGGTCAGGGTAACTACCAAAACATCCCCAAGTTTCTTTGCCTCCTCGAAATGAATCACGTGCCCAGGATGAACCAGATCAAATGTCCCGTGGCACTGGACGATGGTTTTTCCTTTTTTGCGGAGAGCGGCAAAAACCGCTGGGGCCCGGTGGTAGTTGAGTATTTTGTGGCTCATGGTTTGTGGATGTAATGATCAGGAAGGGTGCGAAGCGTGGCCAGATTTTGGTCGATCCACTGGATGACCGAATCCACTCCCGCTTCAAGATCGATGGCCGGAGCCCATCTTAGCTCCTGCTTCGCGCGGGTGGATTCGAGCAGATAGGCCGCGTCCTTGCCTGGACGATCCTCCGTCACCTCTGCCAGTTTTTCAAATGAAGATCCGGTTTTCTGGGCGATCATCGCCACCAAATCCCGGATGGCGATGAACCGGTCCGTAGAAAGATGGTACACCTGCCCGGATTGCCCCCGCTCCAAAATGGCCAAACTGGCAGCCGCCACGTCCTTCCCGTGGATAAACGCCCGCGTGGAATGACCGCCCCCGTGGAGGGGAAGCTTTTTTTGAAGCCGAGAAAAAAGCGCCGCTCTGGGAACGATGCGATAGAGCTGCTGCCCCGGCCCGTAAACGTTGGCCGCCCGGGTAAACACCACGGGAAAATTGTAGCGCTTGAAAAAAGTCATGAGGTGCAGGTCGCAGGCCGCGCGGGAGGCGGCATAGGGCGTGCTGGGGTTGAAGGGCGCATCCTCCCTTACCACGCCGGAACAGCTCCCATAAACTTCTGGGGTAGTCACATGGAGATATTTTTTCAGTCCATCCCATTTGCGGAGCTCCTCGTGGAGTCGGACATTCGCCACCACGTTGGTCTGGTACCAATGCACGGGAGTCAGCCAGCTTTCCGCCACCATGCTTTGGGCCGCAAAGTTTGCCACCCAAACGAGATTTTGTTCCCGAGCCAAGCGGCCGATCTCCTCCGCCTTTTCATTCAGATCCATTCGCAAAAAAGAAAACTTCTTAAGCCGCTCGGCCGGACCCCAGTGGTAAGGGAGGAAAACGGGATTCAGCTCATCCGAGCGGCTTACCCCGACGACCTCATGTCCTTCGGACAGGGCATGATCAATGAATGCCGCCCCCGTGTAGGAGTTACTACCGATGACCAGAATCTTCGGTCGACTCACCGGAGGTGCTTGAAAAGAAGATGGCCCACCACCATATGCAGATCCTCCACTGCCTGCATGTCATGAATGGGAAAGTGAATGGGCAGATCCGCTAGGGCTTTTGCCCCGCCGCCGTCGTATCCCAGAAGAGCCACCGAAGTGACCCCCAGCTTTTTAGCAGCTTTCAGCGCCTGGATAATGTTGGGGGAATTTCCGCTCCCGGAAAAAACCAACAATAGATCCCCGGACTCGGCCAGGGCCTCCAATTGGTACGAAAAAATATTCTCGTACCCAATATCATTCCCTAAGCAGGTCAAAACAGAAGGATTTGCCGCGAGGGAATGCACCCGAAATGCCCCACGACCCTGCTCATTCACCCCGTAAATAAGATCATTGGCCAAATGATTGGCATTCGCAGCGCTTCCGCCGTTGCCAGCCAAAAAAAGATTTTTCTTATTCTGCCTTAATTTTTCAAAGTGTTCGCATGCCTTAGGCCAAGCAGGGTCTTTCGCCAGAACTTGGAAGCCCTGAAGAATCAATTCTTGGTATTTGTGCAGCAGTGTTACAGGGTTCAAACGTCTCGCCTTTAGGGAGTTACTATGGCTAAAATATCGACTCTTTGAAAGAACTTAAAAAGATATGGGCCTTTGGGATTCCCTACCTGAAGCCATACCGGTTTCGGTTTGTTCTTGGGATCGCGCTGAGCATGTTTTTCGGACTTTCCAATGGTCTTTTCGTTCTTTCCGTTAACGCCCTCTTCAACCGACTCGCCCCTCCTGCCGCTGTCTCGGCAATTCAGTCCAAATCCACGGCCACCTCCGCTGAAACACAAGCTCCTCAGCTGGAATCGTTTTCTAAGAGAATAAAAGCTGCTGTGGCTCCGCTGGGCGAATCCTTTAAAAAAGTTTCTGATAATTGGCTTCCCCGAATGGGCCAACCGGTGACTTGGCAGCAGATGCTGGGCGGTTTCTTTCTCTTGCCCTTGGTCATGGGAAGTCGGGCGATGGCCAGCTACTTCAGCACGTACTGCCTGACTTGGGTTAGCGCCAGGGTGATCCGAGACATGCAGGTCGCCGCGCTTCGCAAAGCGCAGGAACTTTCTATGGCTTTTTTTCAGCGGATGCCGGTCTCCGACATCTACGCCCGGATCACCCAGGACACCAACGCCATCTACACCGCCATGACCAATGGCTTCATCGACACCATCCGGGAGCCTTTCACGATCCTCAGCATTCTGATCAGCATGTTGGTAATCGATTGGAAGCTTACCCTGATTGCCAGCTTCATGCTTCCCTTAGTGCTTGTGCCGGTGATCTCCAGCGGGAAACGCCTCCGCATGCTGACCAAAAAGTTCACCAGCCTTTCCGTGACGCAAAGCGGAAGTTTATTGGAAGCACTCGCCGCCATTCGGATCGTCAAGGCCTACGCCATGGAGGCGCTACAATTGAAGTCGTTCCGCGAACAAGCCAACATCGGAGTCGAGATGAGCGTCAAAACGGCGCAAACACGCAATCTTCTCAATCCCCTGATCGAAGTTCTTTCCATGCTAGGTGTGGGTTTTCTTCTGGTCTTCGTCTTCAGCACGAACGCTAAGCCTGGGAATCTTGTCGCGTTCCTTACGGCGCTTCTCCTCGCCCCTCTTTCCATCAAGCGAATTGCCAATCTTCACCTCACCCTGCAAATGACGACGGTCAGCACCCAGCGATTGGAGGAGCTATTCTCCGAGAAACCCACCGTGGTGGAGCCCGCCCATCCCCGGGCCCTGAACAAATTCAACCAGGGCATTCGGATTGAAGGGGTCACCTTCTCCTACGGGCACACGGATGTTCTGCATGAAATCTCCTTTGACATTCCTAAGGGCAAAAAAATCGGCCTCGCTGGAGAAAGCGGTTCGGGCAAAAGCACCCTGATCAATCTGCTGATGCGGTTCTACGATCCGACAAAAGGAAAGGTCCTGTTAGACGGTCACAACCTCAAGGAGTACGCAACCAAGGATCTCCTCGCGCAGATGGCCTTGGTGAGCCAGGACGTAGTTCTCTTCAACCTCCCGGTAGCCACCAACATTGGCTTTGGTCACGAAGGAGCGAGCCAAGCAGATATCGAACAGGCCGCGAAACGTGCCTATGCCCACGACTTCATCATGAAGATGCCCACGGGCTACGATTCCCCTTGTGGAGAACGTGGCCAGCTTTTGTCTGGCGGTCAAAAAGCACGCGTCGCCATTGCGAGGGCATTCGTCCGCAACGCCCCGATCTTGGTGCTCGACGAGCCAACCGCCGCTTTGGATTCCCGTGCAGAAAAAGAGATCCAAACCGCCATCGATTCACTCGAGGAAGGCCGAACGGTCATCTGCATCGCGCATCGTCTCTCCACTCTGGCGAACATGGATGAGATCATTGTCCTAGACCACGGGCGAATTGTGGAACGGGGGACATTTGAGGAACTTCTCAAGGCCAAGGGCCACTTTTCAAAGATGGCAGAACAACAGAGACTGACTGCTTCGAGTTAAGAAGAGCCGGCAAGGAATGATTTCGGAATTCGGATTTGGGATTTTTGAATTTACAAAGGGAGCTAAAAATTGAATAAGGCTGAACTGAAGCAGCGGACCAAGGGGTTCTCGCTGAATTTGATCCGCTTTTTACAGAGTCTCCCAAAAAACTATCTGGGTGAAGCCTTGGGCCGGCAGCTGCTTAAATCCGGTACCTCCATCGGAGCTAACTACCGAGAGGCGAACCGCGCAGAGTCCAAGGCCGATTTCATCCACAAGCTCGCCATCGCGGAAAAGGAGGCCTCGGAGACTGTTTATTGGCTGGAGTTGATGCTGGAGGCCGGCATCGGGGCAAATCAAGAGGCCATAAGGCTTATGCAGGAGGCCAAGGAACTGTTGGCCATATTTTCAGCGGCCGGACGAACATCGAAAGGCCTCCGATAATTTCGAATTCGGAATTTCGATATCCGAAATCACAAATCCACATTCTAATTACGGCTTGGGGGGGAGAGGCTTTTTGGAAAGCTTATGCTCCAAAAGGCGGGTGTGACGGACGAGAGTCGAGTAAAAGGTCGAGGCGGCGATATAAAAGCCGGGATACCCATCGAGAAATCCAAGCCGGAAAACATAGGCCCGGAAAAATCTCCAGAATGCGCGGAACGTAGCTTCCGCCGGCAGCCAGCGGGATCTCTTCTTTAAACGCGATTCCAAATACAGATCAGAGAAGTAGTTGATCTTCGAGACATAGCAGGAAATGGAAGGATTCGAGTAGTGGAGCATATCCCCGGACAACGTTCCAACTCTGCCTTCCACTATCAGTCGGTCGTGCGGATCCGTCCCTCCCCACTTCGCACTTCCCGCACGCCAAAGCCGTGTCTGCCAATCCGGATACCAGTCACCATGTCGAATCCAGTGGCCAAGAAAGAGAGAACACCGCGCCATCCTCAAGGCCACGGGGCCCTCCGCTTTCGATGAAAGAAAAAATCGATGAATCGAGTTCTTCAGCTTCGCGGAAATCTCCTCATCGGAATCTAGACCGAGAATCCAGGGTTGGAGGGCTTTCTCTGCCGCCGAATTTTTTTGGGCGATATGCTCCTTCCAAGGTTCACGGAAAACACGGGCCCCGTACTGCTCCGCAATCTTATCCGTCCCGTCGGCAACATCATCATTCACCACAACCACAATATCGGAGACCCACCCCCGAACACTCTCCAGAGCCCGACCGATCCGATCGGCATCAGGCCCAGAGATCATGCAGACCGATATGGGGAGAGGAGCAGACATCCCCCTACTTTATCGGAATGAAGGCGGAGGACAACCTTGGGCGAATCGACTCGCAGAAGGGGGCAGTTTGGTTTATGTTTTGTAATTGCGGGACAGGTGCCGGAGCGGTCTATCGGGCTCGCCTGGAAAGCGTGTGTTGGGTAAAACCAACCGAGGGTTCGAATCCCTCCCTGTCCGAACGCTAGTGAGGATAGGGAATTCTATCCGCTGGAGGCGTTATTTGGGTGGGTCTCAGGGTAACGGGGGACCAATCCCTCCCTGTCCGAACGCTAGTGAGGAC
>JASGCJ010000005.1:31519-65046 GCA_030054195.1 Minisyncoccota bacterium | reverse complement strand
AGGGATAGTAACGGTTTTCGATTAGGGCAAGGCATAGGCCGATGGTAAGAAGATTAAAAAAAGCGTAGTTCCCAGTTACGGCGATGAGGAGCATGAGGGAGAGGAATCCGAGGGAGGCGGTGAGGCGAACTTTGGGTTGGGGAAAGAGAAGGGCGAAAGGGAGTAGGAGTTCGATGATAAAGGTAAAGAGGGTGGAGAGCTTGAGAATAGGGTGGGGGAGTTGGTGAATGAACCAGGAGAGGGGGTTGGGCATAGGTTGGGTTTCAAAGTGATAGGTCATGGCGGAGAGGTTGGCCCAGGTGGGGTCGCCACTGAGGATTTTGACGATTCCCGAGCTGAACATGAGACGAAAGAGAAGGAAGGTGAGGGCGAAGCGGATGAGTAGGGGTGGAATATCGAGGCCGGGTGGGCGGGGGCGAAGGCCGGGTTTTTCGACAAAGAGAACGAGAAAGCCAACTTCGAGTAGGAGGGTGTCCCATTGGAAGGAGAGGAAATCCTGACCGATATTCACGAAGGAGAGCCAGCAGATCCAAGACAGGATGGCACCGATCGGGCGAAGAAAGCCGGTGAGAAGTAAAAGGGAACCGACGATTCCGAGAAGGGCGATCAGGTGGAGGGCAAAATTTGATGTGCTAAAAATCCATCCGAGGGATGGGAGTGCCCAAAGTGCGGTCTCGGGAGATAGAACTTTAGTGGCGCGGAACAGAAGATCGTTAGCGGGAAGGATCCCATTGGGCCCGATCAGGCCAGGGATCTGGGGAAGAAGAGAGAGGAAGGCAAAGAAGTAACTCAATCCAGTAATTCGGGCCAAGAGCCAAAAACTGATCGATTGGTTCATGAAGTAAAAAAATTAAAAAAAGACCGAACCCTTTTTTGTTGGCAGCAGTTTAATCCTGTATGAAGACAACCACACAAGACACACGATGGAAATCACAAGATCGCAACGCTGGAAGCTCTCCCCGCGGGGGGCCTTCGGCTCAAGAGGAGAGAAAGGGGCCGGACTTGTCCGACCGTTTGCTCTCCTTCACCTCCAACCTACTGGGGTTGGCGGGAAGCCTGCCTGAAGATCGGGCGGCTGGGCATCTGGCGGAGGAGCTTCTTCGCTCGGGCACAGCAGCTTACTTCCGGCATGGGGAGGCGGAGGGATCGCCCTCGGCAAAGGAGTTTGCGGAAAAGTTCCGCGCCTGCTTAGCCGAGTTGCGTGTTTCCCGACGCGCACTCCAGCTCTTGGCTAAGGCGGGACTGCCCTGTGATGGGCAGGCGGTGAGAACGGCGTTGGAGGAGGTGGATATTCTCATTCGCATCTTCTTTTCCAGTATCCGGACTCTGGAAAATAAAGCAGCCGCCTGAGGAACGGCTGCGCTGGGGCGTGGCCGATCCGGATCCCCTGATGAAGGGGAAGAGCCGGATCGGCTGCCCTCGGCATTGTTCGCCCAACCCGAGGCGGGTATTATGGGCGATAAGACTATGGGACAGTTTGCCATCTCTATGCCTCAGTTAGGGGAGTCGATCGCCGAGGCGACTTTATTGCGACTCAAGGTAAAGCCAGGCGAAACGGTTGAAGCGGATCAGGAGGTGGCAGAGGTTGAGACGAGTAAAGCAGTCATGAGTGTAACGACGAGCTACGGGGGTGTCTGGAAAGAGTGGAAAGCTAAGGAGGGGCAAAGTTATCCCGTGGGAACTGTTTTGGGTTACGTCGAGGTGGCGGGTCGGGAAGAGTCGAAAGGAATAAAAAAGAGCCCAGATGGAGGCCGGAAGGTTCAACCGAAAGAAAAAGAGGGAAAAAAGAAAATTCACTCGAATGGAGAAAATGGAAATGGAAAGGGTGTATTGCCGACTATCCAGGGGTTGCCTGTCCCTGCACGTGCGGCAGGGGCCAGTTACCTATCGCCTCGAATGAAGGCGCGAATTGAGGAGTTGGGGTTGCATGCGGCGGATTTGGCGGGGCTAGCGCCAAGCGGAGCGAAGGGGAGAGTGACGATTGAGGATTTTGAGAGGTTCATGTTGGATTTAGAGAAACAGAAACTTACTCCTGCCTCCTCGATGCGGGTGGCGGTGGCGGATGCAATGCGGAGAAGCTGGCTACGTCCCTTGGCCACGGTTGGAAGAACAGCGGGAATGGATGCCCTACTTGCTCACCGAAAAAAACACCCTGCAAAACCGGGACCTACTCTGTACGCAGTGCGGGCATTAGGAATCGCTTTAGCGGAAAACAGTTTGCCTGCGGGGCGGTTGGTGGGCAGTCGGATCGTGCATCCAGGGTCGATCGACATTGCCTTCGCTGTTGAAGCGGAGGATGGGGTTCTCGTTCCTGTCCTTCGGAGAGTGAATGAAACAGACTTAAACACGCTGGCGGCGCTTTATGCTGAAAGAATGAAGCAGGCGAAGGAGCGTAAAATTCCGGCTGAGGGGTTGGGAGGGTCTGTAGCAGTGGTGACAAACTACGGAACGTTCGGTTTGGATTGGGCGACTCCGATTCCGTTGCCCGAGCAAAGTCTGGTCTTGGGGTTGGGGGCGGGAAAGAAAGTTCCTGAGTGGGATGAGAAGACACAATCGTTTCAGCCCAAGACTGTGGCACCTTTGACGTTAAGTTTTGATCATCGGGTGATCGACGGTGGGGCGGCAGGACGACTTTTGGCCCGCGTGGCCGAGTTACTGGAGAGTCCGGAAAAGCTTTAAGACGATCGATTCGCCAGGCGAACGGCGATTTCGGCGGATAGAAGAACGAGGGGTAGACCTCCTCCAGGATGAGTGGTTCCTCCCACAAAGTATAGATTCGGAATGAGGGTGGAGTGGATGGGGGGACGTAGAAACGAACTTTTCATTCCGTGGGAAGCCCAACCGTACAGGGAACCCCCTACGACTCCATCGCGGGACTCAAAATCTGCGGGTGAGATTGTCTCTTGATGGACGATTTTGTCCTTTAGCCCTGGCAAAAACTTTTGATCCAAAATCCGAATGATTTGATCGGTATATTTTGGGGACTCCTTGCTCCAATCGATTGTGGTGGTGTTGGCGGGTGCGTTGACGAGGAGGAAGTAGTTATCGTGTTCAGGGGGTGCGGAAGCGGGGTCAGTTCTGGAACTAAGACAAAGATAAATGGTGGGGTTTTCCGCAGGTCGTTTCTCCCGAAACATTTGTTGGAACTCCAGGGGGTAGTTGTCGGAGAAGAAGATATTGTGGTGGGCTAGGGATGGATCTTTCCCTTTCACACCTAAAAGAACAACGAATCCGGATATCGCTCGATCAGGTTTAGCCATCTTCGATGCCACTTGTGCAGATTGTGGGTGTTGAATCAGTTTTTGATAGGCAGCTAAAACGTCCCCATTATGGAAAAGGAGGTCGGCTTGAATTTTCTTACCCGATGCAAGTGTGACTCCGGAAGCGTCGATCGAGTGAACGGGAGCTGAAGTCTGAATTTCGACTCCATGTTTCTTGGCCAGTTGAATAAGAGTATCCGCAAGGCGGCGAATTCCGCCTCGAATGAACCATCCGCCGTAGTGCGCCTGAACGTAGGGAATTACGGCGAAGGTAGCGGGGGTAAGTTCCGGATCGCTTCCGTTATAAGTGGCAAACCTCTGAAGGAACTGCTGGAGGTGTGGATCGGAGTAGAAGTGGCGTGAGGCAGAGGCAAGGGAGCGAAAGGGGCTCATGGCGGGAAGAAACCGGAGTAGTGGTAGAAGGGTGGGATTGAGGACTTTTTTCCAAATTTCGGATGGATCACTTTCAAGGAACGCGGGGGCTGAAAGTTTGTAGAGCCCTTCAGCATAGCGGAGTAGACGGGCCGAGTCGGGGCGGGACCAGAAAAACTCGTTTTCGTCAAACTGGTAGCCATCGGCCCAGCGATAGCGACATGTGGGTGAGAGAGGTTCGAGAGTGAGATGTTCCTCCCTTTTTTCGCCCAAATCGTCAAAGAGGCGGTCAAGGATTTGGGGCATGGTGAAGAGGGAGGGGCCAAGGTCCCATCGAAACCCGTTGACCCGACGTTCAGAGACTTTACCGCCTAAAGAGTCGTTTTTTTCCAACAGAACAACATGGGCGCCTGCTTTTCGAAGTCGTAGAGCGGCGGCGAGGCCGCCAATGCCCCCGCCAATCACCACGGCACGTTTTCCGGAAAGCCGATTCATCGGGGGCGTTGATTCCACAGTAATCGAAGGCAGGAGGAGAACGTCGAAGGTCGATCCCGTAGCATCTGATCAATTTGAGCAGGGAAAAACCAATCCAAGCTGGCGACTTCGTGAGGATCGGGTTGAAAGGGGCCTGGGTGAACCGCTTGGTAGAGCCAAACGAACTCTTGATCGGTCTCTTGGGATGCGGGGAACTGTTTCACCTTCTGAAAATCTTTGCAGGTAGAGGCAGGAACACCAATCTCCTCGGGAATTTCGCGGTGCATGGCGGTGTCATAATCCTCTTTGGAATTCACATGGCCACTGACGCTAGAAGTCCAACGTCCGGGCTCCCTATCTTTTGTGAGGGATCTTTTTTGAAGAAGGAGACGACCGTCTGGATGAAAGATCCAAAGATGTACGGCTCGATGAAGTAAACCTTTTGCATGGATCTCAGATCGGGGAGCCGTCCCGATGACGCGATCGTTGCTATCGACGATATCAAAGATCTCGTCGGGTGGATTCATAAAGGTCGCGCCATTGAGAGGGGTCGAGTTCCTCGGCCCGAAGGTCGAGGTTCACGGGAAGTAATCCTTTCAGCTTTTTCCTTCTTTGAGAAAACCCCTTTTTGATGAATGCGTAGAAGGGGGCAAGATTGGTCGGAAGGGTGGGATGTCGAGTGAGACGTAGAACGGCAGAGTCAACTTGAGGGCGGGGGTAAAAAACTTCGGGTGGCAGATTGCGAATCTTCTCGATCGAAAAAACGGATTGAAGCAGAACGGACACAGCCCCGTATGCGCTGGTGCGCGGAAGAGCACAGTACCGATCCGCCACCTCCTTCTGCAGGGTGACGACAATGGTGGCTGGAGGTGGGGATCGTAAGGCGAGTTGGACAAGAAGCGGTGTCGAGATTGAGTAGGGAAGATTCCCGCAAACCAGAGAGCGGGGGGGATGAGAGGGTAGGGTTTTTAGGGCATCCCCCTCGATCAAACGAAATCGTGGTTCGTCTTGAAACTCTTCGCGAAGCCAAGTGATGAGGCCTTGGTCGATCTCGAAAGCCTCCACAGAGTGTCCCAGCGTTAGAAGAGCTCGCGTTAGGGCGCCAAGACCAGGCCCGACCTCTTGAATGGGTTCTGTTTTGGTTTTTGGGAGGGCATGAGCGATGACTGTCGCCAGGGCGGGCTCAGCTAGGAAATTTTGTCCGAGTTGCCGAAGGGGGCGGAGGCCGCAGGTGGCCAGAATTTCGCGGATCTGGGTTGTGTTCAGAGCTGACGACTCAAAATGGCGTGAAGTTCGCCGGGTTTCATGATGCCAGAAATCTTTTCCGACCCACGCCCAAAGGCGATGACCCAACCAAAGCCGGCCGAAGGTGATGCGGCACGGCCTGTGGTATAGGCAGTAGGATCGGAGCCTTTTTTGCCTGGTCCATTGTGCCAGGAGAGAGGAGAGAGCCGGCGAGAGCCGCTGGAGTTGGCTTTTGATTTTTCAAGAAACTGAAATCCTCCAATGGCATAGGGACAGTAGACCAGAATCAGGGTATTTTTTCCTGCATATTTTCTGGCGGTTTCAACCGCCCGATCGAGTTCATGAAGTTGTCTGACTGCAAGTTCAGCCTGATTTTGACCCGCTGCGGCAGCCACGAGGGGATGATCTACCACGAGAAAGTATCCGAGTAAGTTATAGGCCAACGTTTCAATCGCGCGACGGACAAGGTCTGCAAGCTGGATTGTGCCTGCTTCTCCTCCTGCAGTGGCAAGAGGGAGGGAGTCCGAGGCGACAAGGCCGAGGAGTCGGCGTGTATTCCAAGCTGGGAAACTTTCTAGCCCCGCACGGTCGAAGACCAGGGTGTAGTCGAGTTTTTCGGCCTCTTTTTCAAGATCACGACGACCTGCCTTTTTTTCTGAAGTAAAAATTTCGCGCCCCCCGCCAAGGATGAGATCGATGCGTGTGGTATCGAGAAGCTGTTGCGCAACCGTTCCAGATACCGAAGCATCGGGTTGGTGGGAGTAGAATGCAGCGACTCCAGGCGAGGTGATGGGGCCTGAGGATACGATTCCGACTGCACGGCCACGTCGTTGAGCTTCGTACAGGAGAGTGTCGGCAGGTTTTCCATCATATCTAAGGCTTAAGCGCCCTGCAGGGCTTGATTGGCCTGTGGCAAGAAAGGAGGCGAGAGCGGCGGCGTCGCCCGTAAGTTGATCGGAGGATTGGCTTTCTACAAATGCCATACCGTCTGCGCGGTCTAAACCTGCAAGAGTGCGATTGGGATCGCGGGCTTGGGCTAAGGCGAGGAGTTCGGAGCTGGCGCCAGGAACAAAAAAGACAATGACGCTATGGGTGCGGGCTCGAACGAAGTAGCGGACGTAGCTGTAGGAGAAGCCAACGAAGGCGAGCAAGATGCTCAAGGCGATCAGTTGAGGTCTCCAACGTTTTGTGCCCATGGGGATAGTTAAGCAGAACTGGGCCGGCGTGCCATTCCGCTAGGAGACAGGTTTGAGGAAGGGTTGGTGCCCAAAAGCTTGTTGAAAAAGGTCTCCTTTACGCTCGATTCCGAATTGGGCCTCCCCTGTGTCTGTGCCTGTAATATGAATCAGGCAGACTCCTGGACGAATTTCAAGGTCGGCAGGGTGAAGACTTTGGCAGTGGGAACGATCGAGGGCATCGGCCACGCGAAGGATACCTGCAAGAAAATGCAGGTGACTCTTTCTCTTTTTTGGGAGGTTCACATACCGGCGGTGGGTTGGGGAGGGAATGCTTTTGCGGTGATAGCGGGCGAGTAGGGCAATGAAATCGGTTTGAGAATGGGAAAGATCTTTCCATGTGTGTTCGCGAATGAGTCGGGCGGATTCCTTGTGGTGGGGGCGCTCTTCGGTGGCGGTGGACCAACCGATGTCGTGGAGAAGGGAGCCCGCAACCAGAAGCTCGAGCTCCTGTTTTGAAAGTTGATGAAGGGAGGCGAGTTTTTCAAATAGGAAAATAGACCAGAAGGTGACATGGCGTACGTGCTGGGGCTCTCTCTCGAGCCGCTCCATCAGGGCTGTGGCTTGGCGGGTGATGGGGGTATTGGGGATCATCGAACAATTTTACGGATAGGGCAGGGAGCGAGGGAGTCGAGCCAGACGCCATACCGAAGTCCGTGAGTGGTGAGTTGGACACAGGAAAGACGGAGTCGAAGCATCGTTTCGCGTAGGACGAGAAAAGCGGGCAAGGCGAGAGAGGCGCGATCGGTGGGCATGCCGGGTAGGGCGCGAAGTTGGGGGAGGGAGAGAGGAAGCAGTCGGAGGATGAGGGATTCGAGAGTCGAAAGGGAAAGAGAGAATCCCTCAAGTTTCCGAGCTTTCATATTTTTACGTCGGATAAGGCAAGCGTAGGCGTGACCTGTTCCGCCCGAGAAAGTGGCATGAGATTTTCGAGTTGGAACTGGAATCTTTTTTAAGGCGTTGCGGATGGAGTGAAAGGCCTGGATCCATTGGTGGGGTGAGGGGGGGTGTTGAGAGAGAAGAGTGTCGCGAACGGCTACACAGCCAAGGTTCAGGCTGAAAATCTTCGGGCGGGTAGGACGCAGGGAGTCGATGATCTCGATGCTTCCGCCACCCAGATCGATATGAAAGCGGGGGCTCTTGGTGGAGGAGAGGGTACGGGCGGCGAGCGCGATTACTCGACCCTCCTCGTGACCGCTCAGAAGCCGAATCGGCTTTTTTAGAATGTTGGATGCAGGAAGGAGAAAGGATTTGGAGTTCTTTGCGCGGCGAAGGGTGCCTGTACCGACGGCGAGAGTTTGGTCGGGGTGAAAGGCGCGTATTTTACGCTGAAGCTGGCGAAGAACGGACAGGGCACGGCGTCGAGCGGAGGGTTGAAGGCGGCCGGACAGGGCCACTCCCTCCCCGAGACGAACGGGATAAGCTTTTTCATGATGAATCCGCAGGATGGAGCCGGCCTGTTCGGCAAGGAGAAGTTTGAATGTGTTGGAGCCGAGGTCGAGGACGGCGCCGCGGAAAGGGAGATTAGCCACACGTAGGTTAAAGCCGTTTCTATGTCGGACGGCAAAGCCTTTGCCGAGTCTCGACGGACGGGCTGGGAATAGGTTGAATGGAAGGATGCTCGATATTGGACTGATTCGAAAGGAGTCGGAGGCTGTACGTCAACGATTGCTCACCCGCGGAATGGGTGCAGCGGACGGTTTGGACAAAGTTTTGGAGGTGGATGAGGAGCGGCGACGACTTTTGGGAGAAGTGGAAAAGTTGAAGGCGGAACGAAATGCGATCAGCAAGGAAGTGGGGGTACGGAAGGCAAAGAAGGAATCAGCGGATGATCTTTTGGCTGGAATGAAGGAGAAGTCGGATCGGATTGCGGAGTTGGACAAGCAGGCGGCGGAAGTGGAGGCGAAGCAGGAGGGTTTGTTGCTTTCCATCCCAAATCTTCCTTGGGAGGGGTGCCCGAAGGGAAGTACGGCGGCAGAGAACCCTGTGGTTTCGACATGGGGTGAACCCAAGAAGTTTGATTTTAAACCGAAGGATCATGTGGCTTTAGGGGAGGCACTGGGGATTTTGGATTTTGCCGCTTCGGCCAAAGTTTCAGGAAGTGGGTTTGCAGTGTATCGGGGAGAGGGTGCCCGGTTGGAGAGGAGTTTGATTAGTTGGATGTTGAATCTACACAGCGGGGAGCATGGATATACTGAGGTTTCACCGCCGTTTTTGGTCCGAGAGTCGAGCATGGTGGGGACGGGGCAGTTGCCGAAATTTCGGGAGGATCTGTATGCGGTGGAGGGGGGCGAACTTTTTCTCGTGCCGACGGCTGAAGTTCCGGTGACCAATCTGCATCGGGATGAGATTTTGACCGAGGGGGATCTCCCGAAAAAATATGCAGCTTACACGCCCTGTTTTCGAAGAGAGGCGGGGAGTGCGGGCAAGGAAACTCGGGGATTAGGAAGGATGCATCAGTTCGACAAAGTGGAATTGGTTTGGATCGAACATCCGGATCGGTCAATGAAGGCGCTGGAAGAGCTTTGTCAGCATGCGGAATCGGTCTTGCGGAAGTTGGGATTGCACTATCGAAAGATTGAGCTTTGCACGGGGGATATCGGGTTTGGTGCCGCGCGGTGTTATGATTTGGAAGTTTGGGCACCTGGCATGGGGCAGTTTCTGGAGGTGTCGTCTTGCAGTAACTTTATGGATTTTCAGGCGAGGCGGATGGGATTGAGGTTTAAGGGGGCGGACGGAAAGAACCGCCCGTGCCACACGTTAAATGGTTCGGGAACGGCCTTGGCTCGTCTTTTTATTGCGCTGGTGGAGACGTATCAGACTCAAGAGGGTGGAGTCACCATTCCAGAGACTCTGCGTTCGATTTTTGGTTCCGACAGGATTGGAAAAGAGCTTAGTAAGCCGAAACCCTAAATCACTTTCACTTGATCAGCAGTAGGCTGATCGCCATGACCACCATTCCAGCGACAAGGCCGAGAAGGCTATCGTGACCCTTGCCATAGGCACGGCTGGTGGGGAGAAGCTCGTCGAGGCTGATGTAAACCATAATCCCAGCAACTCCGGCAAAGCAGGCGCCCATGACTTGGGAAGTAATTTCGCCCCCCGTAATCCAGCGTAGGCCAAAGTAGCCGATGGCGGCACCTACGGGTTCGGCAAGCCCGCTGAGAAAAGAGTAGGTGAAAGCCTTGGTCCGGCTTCCCGTGGCGTAGAAAAGGGGAACGGAGACGCTAATTCCTTCGGGAATGTTGTGGAGAGCGATCGCGATGGCAATGGCCACGCCTACTTTTGGGTTTTCAAGGGCAGCAAGAAAAGTGGCTAGCCCCTCTGGAAAATTGTGAAGAGCGATGGCGAATGCCGTGAACATTGCCATACGTAGGAGTTTCTTATGGTTGCGGTGTGGGATGGTGGCGTGCGGGGCGTGAAGGGGGGCTAAAGCGGATGCAGGCGGTTGTTCATGCGGATTCTGTTTCTCAGGGATGAAATTATCGATCAGGCCAACGAGAAGAATTCCAAAAAAGAAGAAACCCACATTCATCCAGACTCCTTGGACCGGCCCATAGGCTTGGGTTAGGGAGGCGGCACCTTTCTGAAAAATTTCAACAAAAGACACGTAGAGCATAACTCCTGCGGAAAAACCGGTGGATACAGATAGAAAGCGATGGTTTGTCTGCTTGGCAAGGAAGGCAATGGCGCTACCAATTCCGGTGGCCATACCTGCAAAGAGTGTTAGTCCGAAAGCGATCCAGAGAGAACCAGTTTGCATGATGATTTATCTTAAGGGAATTGAACTCCAAAATGCGAGGCGGGAATAGGTCGTTCTGGCTTTCGATCTCAAGAAACGGGTGAGAGAATAAAACGATGAAGGTTTTGCTTATCGGGGTGGATCTCGCTTGGGGCGAGAAAAAACATGACGGAGTCTGTTTTCTGGAATCGACAGGGAATCGAGGGAAGGTGCTGGGGTTTGGGTATCCACAAGGGGATCGGGAGTTGATGAGGTTGCTCGAGGAAACAAGTCGGAATTACCAAACTGTGTTTGTCACGGTGGATGCACCGATTGTTTGCCCGAATCGTACGGGAACGAGGCCTGTGGATCGGTTAACGCACCGAATGTTTCATCGTCAACACGCAGCATGTCATCCTGCCAACACCAGTCGCTGCCCTCGTCCGACCCGAGTTGCCCGATTGCTTGCCCGAAAAGGTTTCTCCATTGGGTGGGAGGTAGGAAAGGTGAAAAAAACGGCTGCCGAGGTGTATCCGCATCCTGCCATGGTTCGAATGTTCGGGTTGCCTAGGATCATCAAGTATAAGAAAGGAAGTGTGGTGGAACGAAGGAAGGAGTTTCGAAGGTTGCAGGGGTTGATGCGAAAACTTATGAAACAACGTTTTCCAGGCCTTACGCTCAATCAAGAAACGAGGAATCTGCTCAGACAAAAATGGAGCAAGCCTGTGGAGGATCGGACGGATGCCCTTTTTTGTGCGTTGATCGGAATGTGGCACTCGATGCACCGCGGGAAGCGGAGCGAGGTCATTGGCGATTTAAAGACGGGATTTATTCTCCTGCCAGAGGAGGGGGCGGCAAGAGAGGGTTAGGCAGAACGGGCGGCGGAGCGGGCGGCTGCGGCAACATCAGCATGGGAGACGGAAGCGGAGATGGCGGACTTTCGGCAATCGTCATCGGAAGGATGAATCTGGACTGGGGAATCGTCGAGGTAGCCCAGTTTGACGCGGATGGGGCCATAGGGGGTGGGGACGGTTTTTTCTTCGCGACGGAGGGTTCGGCGTTCGACCCGTTCGATGCGAAGACCAAAGGCGGTGGTTTCACGGAGTACCAAAGAGGCAAGGTGTTCCGAATCTTTGGGAAGGGCGAGGACGGTGAGGAGATATCCGGGGCGGCCTTTTTTCATCAGGAGGGGGAGGACGGAGGCGTCGAGCGCTCCCGCTTCCATCAAGCGATCGATGGCGTGGGCGAGGTGTTCGCCCGTGATATCATCCAAATGAGTTCGGATTTCGATAATCGATTCGTGGGAAGAGGAGGGGGAGTTTGAGGTGTGTCCAAGGAAGGCACGAAGGACGTTTGGGCGACCGGGTAGGTCGCGGGTGCCGAGTCCGTACCCGATTTTTTCCGCGGCAAAGTTTTCGAGGGGTCCGAAGTGGTGAACAAGTTGGGCGAGGATGGCGGCACCCGTCGGAGTCGTCAGTTCAGCGGAAACATCGATCTGGCGAAGTGGGATTCCTCTTAAAATCTCGGCAGTGGCGGGAGCGGGAAGGGGGAAGGAGCCGTGGGCACACTGGATCGTGCCCGTCCCTTCAACCGGAACGGAGGAGGTAACGTGTGGAAGGCCTAGATGATGGATGCCGATGGAGGCCACGACAATATCGACGATCGAATCGACTGCACCGACCTCGTGAAAATGAACTTCGTCGACCAGTTTTCCGTGAAGACGGGCCTCGGCTTCGGCGACGCGGTGAAAGATTTTGAGGGCGGTCTCTTTGACGGGGGGAGTGAGGTGGGAGTTTTGGAGGAGGGTACGGATCTGAGCCCAAGAGCGACCGTGATCATGGCTATGTTCAGCGTGGTGATGATGGTGATGGGCGTGATCGTGCGGGGTCTCGACAAGGAAGCGAGTGCCGGCCAGTCCACCTCGGAGAGATCGCTCCGTTTTCAGGATCACTTTTTCCGGGAGGTGAAGACCTTGGATAGCGTCTTGAAAGAGGGAGAGGGGCACGCCGAGGTCGAGGAGGGCGGCAGCAAACATGTCTCCGCTGATTCCGGAAGGACAATCGAGATGGAGATGGGTGGCAGACATGATTCAGGATAGATTGACGCATTCGTGGAAAAATCACAGAAAAGAAGGGTGGATCAGAAGGCATTCAAAAAAGAGGCGGCGAAAGCGGCCTTAGCCTATGTGCCTAAGGGTTGTGTGCTGGGGGTGGGGACGGGTTCGACGACGATGTATTTCATCCAAGGATTAAAAAAAGGGTGGGTGCGGGGGGCGGTGCCGAGCTCGAAAGAGACCGAACGAGCCTTGCGGAAAAAAGGGATTCGGGTTTTGGATTTGAATCAGGCGAAAAAGGTCAGTCTTTATGTGGATGGAGCAGATGAGGTGGATCCGAAGCTGATGCTGATCAAGGGGGGTGGGGGGGCGTTGACGAGGGAGAAGATCATTGCCACAGCGGCGAAAAAGTTCATCTGTATCGTGGACGAGTCGAAGTTGGTAAAGCGGTTAGGGAAATTTCCTGTGCCCTTGGAGGTTGTGCCGATGGCAAGGAATCAGGTGGCGAGGGAGATTCGTAAGAGGGGAGGTCGTCCGGTATGGCGGAAGAATTTTATTACGGATAACGGAGGGGATATTTTGGATGTGCACGGATGGAAAGTTGCCAATCCCATAAAAAAAGAGAATGAACTGGAAAGGATTCCTGGAGTGATCTGTGCGGGTGTGTTTGGAAAACGTCGTGCGGATCTTCTCTTGGTTGGAACTCCCCAAGGGGTGGAACAGTTTATAAGCGTGACAGGAATTCGGTGGTGAGTTGGCGGTAGCTGGCGGCAGCGGCGCCTGAGTTGTCGTATTCGTAGATGGTTTTCCCGTGGCTGGGTGCTTCAGCCAAACGGACGGACCTTGGGATGATGGTTTGAAGAACCTGATCTCCTAGGTGGCCACGCAAATCTTGACTGACGTGCTCGCTGAGGCGTGTGCGAGCATCGTACATGGTCAGAACGATTCCGAGAACGGACAGATTGGGATTTTGGCCTCCTTGCTTGATTCGCTCCACGAGGTTGAGAATTTTTCCAACTCCCTCCAAAGCGAAGTATTCACACTGGACGGGTACGAGAATCTTTTCTGCAGCGACGAGGGCGCTGGTCATGAGGAGGCCAACGCTGGGCGGGCAGTCGAGAATAACCAGATCGAAAGCGGGATCCAGACGCAGGGGATCGAGAGCTTGGCGGACGTGGATGAGCGGGTTTTCCATCCCAGCGAGATCCATCTCGGCCCCTGCAAGGTCTAGTTCAGATGCCAGAATCTGGAGGTTGGTGTGACGTGAGGGTTGAAGCATATCCAATGCACGGGCACGACCGACCAGAACGGGGTAGAGGCTTTTTCCGGGGATGTGCTCGAGACCCAGCCCGCTGGTGGCATTGGCTTGGGGATCAAGGTCGACTAGGAGAACACGACGGCCCGCCTCGGCTGCACCTGCGGCCAGATGAATGGCGGTGGTGGTCTTTCCCACGCCCCCTTTTTGATTCACAACGGCAACTATGCGCACACCCAAGGGAAACGAGCGCAACTCTCCATGTCGAGAGGATTTCCCGAATGGTTCACTTGACCTTTGGGATAAGGTTTATAAAATTTGAAACTCGCTATGATCCAAGTTGAAAATTTAATCAAGAGATATGCGGGGGGGGAGGCGGTCCGGGGTATTACTTTCTCGGTCGAGAAAGGGGAGGTGGTGGGGTTTTTGGGGCCGAATGGGGCAGGGAAATCGACCACGATGCGAATGTTAACAGGATACCTGCCCCCGACGGATGGTCGGATCGAAGTGGCGGGAGCCAAGTTACCGCAGGAAAGCCTCCTGGTGAGGCAGAGGATCGGTTACATGCCTGAAAATGTGCCTTTATACCCTGAGATGAGGGTGGAAGAGTTTTTGGAGTATCGAGGACGATTGAAACGAGTCTCTCGTGGGGATATCACGCATCGGGTTGGGTTGGTGCTGGATCAGTGTGGGTTGACCGATGTCCGAAAAAAGATCATTGGTTCGCTTTCCAAGGGATTTCGTCAAAGGGTGGGGCTGGCAGATGCGCTGGTGCATAATCCGATGCTTCTGATTTTGGATGAGCCGACTGCGGGATTGGACCCACATCAGATCCGATCGTTTCGGGAGCTCATCAAAGAGCTGGGGAAAGACAGGACCATTCTTCTTTCCACTCATATTTTGTCCGAGGTGGAGATGGTTTGCGGGAGGGCGATTATCATCAATAAAGGCAAGATCGAGGCGTCGGACACCTTGGCGAATTTGGAGAAGCGGGTGCAGGCAGGAGCCTTACAGATTGAGGTGAAGGCAGACCCCGCTTCGGCGAAAGAGAAGCTGGGTAAAATTGCCGAGGTGAGTGTGGTGGCAGAGTTAAATCGGGCGGGGGATTGGATTTCCTTTGAGGTAACGGCCGCGCCCGGTAAGGATATCCGAGGTGAAGTGGACGGCTTGATCAAGCGGGAGCAGTGGCCGTTACGGGAGTTTCGGCGCGAGAAGGCGAGATTGGAAGATGTGTTTGTGGAGCTGACTCAGGATTAATTTATGACGCGTGCTTTATGGATTCTTTGGAAAAGGGAGGTGGGAGCGATCCTGCACTCACCCATTGCGTGGGTCTTGTTGACCTGCATGTCGCTGATCAATGGGTTTAGCTTTAGCCAGTGTGTGGCGTATTTGGGGCAGGGCGTGAAGGAGTTCACGGTCATGCAGATTTACTTCTACATTTTCCATTTCTGGTTTCTCCTGATTATTTTGGTCCCGATTCTGACAATGAGACTTTTCTCGGAGGAGTATAAGACAGGAACGATAGAGATGTTGCTTACAGCGCCTGTGAAGGATGGGGATGTGATTTTGGCTAAGTTCTTTGGAGTGCTTTTCTTTTATCTTCTGCTTTGGATTCCCTCGCTTTTGGGGTTGGCGATTTTTCAGTTAGTGACACATCAGGCGGTGCCTGTGGCTTGGATTCCCCTAGGTTTTTCTTACCTGATGGTGACTTTGGTGGGAATGCTCTACCTATCCATTGGGTTATTTGCGTCTGTTTTGACGCGAAACCAAGCGGTGGCGGCGATGATCTCCTTCACGATGATCGCCTTGCTCTTCTTTGCGGGATTTCTGAGTTATTTGGTGAGGGATCCAGGATGGCGGGAGGTGTTGAATTATATTTTCACCCTTGAGCAGATGCGTTCCTTTAGTGCGGGGCTCTTCGACTCCCGGCCTGTGGTGTTTTACCTGAGTGGAACTGCATTCTTTCTTATTTTAACCCGGCAGGTGATGACGGGCCGGCGATTGAATGGGTAAACCGATGAGCCGACCTACTCCTCCTACTCTTTCTGCTTTACGTCGAGAACGGCGCACCCAGTCGATCAATCAGTGGATTTTCCTGCCGATCCTGATCTTCCTTTTTGCCGGGGCGAATTACATCAGTTGGAGACATTATCATCGTGCAGACTTCTCGCTAAATCAGTTCCAGAAATTATCGGGGCAGACCCTGAATCTCCTGAAAAATCTACCTGGAGAGGTGACGTTGACCGCCTTTTTGGCCCCTGAACAAGATACTTCCGGAAGTCTGATCCAAGAAGACGTGCAGAAGTTGTTGGAGGAGTACAAGTATCGGAGCGGTGGCAAGGTGAAGGTGGAACAGGTGCAACCGTATCTGGATTTTCAGGCGGCACAAAAACTGGCCGAGAAGTTTAAGCTTACGAGTAATGAGAATGTGATCTTGGTGCAGTATGCAGATCGGTCGCGGATCTTAAAGGTGGCGGATATGGCCGAGATTGATCCTGGGGCGATGATGTCAGGGGGTGCGGCGCGGGTGAAATCGTTTGCGGCCGAGGAAAAGATTTCCTCTGCCATCAGTGGCTTAGTCCAAGGCAAGCCGGCGAAGGTTTATGTGACTTCAGGATCTGGGGAGTACAATTTAAACTCTTCCGACAAAGATCCAGCAGGGTACTCGTTGTTGTCTGCACGATTGGCTTCCCAGAATGTGGAGCTGTTGCCATTGAAATTAGGGGAGCAGGAGGGAGTTCCTGCGGATGCGGATGCGGTGATGGTGGCAGGACCGAAATTTCAGTTCCCTGCACCTTCCGTTGCGGCTTTGCAGGCGTATGTGGGTAAGCCTGGCAGGCTATTGCTTCTGTTGGATCCTGGGGTTCCGACAGGTTTAGAAGGGCTCTTTGCGGAGCATGGGGTGGTGGTGGATGCGGATAAAATCTTTCGTAAAGTGGCAGTTTTAAGCACGGCGGGGTTAACCCAAGGGGTGAATGAGGAGACGGTGGGGACACGGTATTCCGGGCATCCTGCGATTCGCTGGATTGAGGCTGTGGGGGGGTCGTTACGTTTTGGATCTGCTCGTTCGATCACGATCAAGCCTGTGGTAGCGGCGAATCCCGTGAAGGCGGAAATGTTGGTAGAGACTTCGGATCGGTACTGGGCCAAGCCTTGGCCTTTAACGGCTGGGAAGAAGAGCGACTTTGTGGAAGGAGAAGATCGCAAGGGGCCATTTACTGTGGCGGCGGCGGTGGATGGGACTGTGCCCGGAGATCGGGGCAAGGAGAGTCCTGCGCTTCGAGCGGTGGTGGTGGGGTCAGCCTCGGCTTTTGCGAATCAAAATATTTCTCCGCTGGAGGTGGATTTTATGGTGAATGCGATTCAGTGGACTTTGGGGCGAAGTGACGCATTGGGAATTTCACCCAAGACACCGAAAGATTTTTCAGTGTCGATGGATGAGGGGCAACAGAGAATGATTATGTTGTCCACGCTTTTGGGGATTCCTGCGGTCACGGGGATATTAGGTTTTCTGGTTTGGTGGCGGCGAAGGAGTTAAGTCAGATTTTGAGATGAGCACCCGGTCTCTTTTAGTGGCTGTTGGTTTGATGATGGTGATGTTGGGTGCGCTGAGTTTTCTACAGAAAAAAGTCCCTGGCACAGAGCGGATGGCGAAAGAGTCGCGTCGAATCACGGATCTGCCTGTGCGCGAGGCGAACTGGATTGATCTGAAGGGGCCTAAAGGGGAGTTTGTTTTTCGCAAAAAGGAGGGTGGAGATTGGCAGTTGGAAAAGCCGATTCAGGGGGCGGCAGATGGGGCAACGGTAGGACGATTACTTTCGGAGGTGCAGTTTGTGGAAAGCCTTCAGACTTTGCCTGAGGGAAAGAAAGAGGAGTCGTTGTTGCAAAGTTTCGGTTTGGGGCAACCGTCGCGAACCTTGGTGATCGGGACGAAAGAGGGTGAGTGTAAGATTGAAGTCGGAAGAGAGACGCCTGTGGCGGGTGGTGTGTACACGCGGGTTCGATCGGGACGGCAGGTGGAGCGAATTGCAGTTGTGCAGAATCAGCTTACAGAGGCGATGGATAAAGATTTAACGGGGTGGAGAGAAAAGAGAGTGCTGCCATTGGTCGTACCTGAGGTGCAGGAACTCCTCATGCATCAAGGAACATTGGAGGTGGAGGTAAAGAAAAAGGAGAGCGGGTGGTTGATTACGAAACCTGTGGAGGCACCTGCGGATCCGACGGCTATTCAGGGGGTGTTGGGTGAAATCTCCGCTCTTAAGGCGGCTGAATTTGTGTCGGATTCGGGTGGGGATCTCGCTCTCTATGGATTGAATGCACCGACACAGTCGTTCGAGGTTCGGACGAAGGCGACGAACCGGATTTTACAAATTGGATTAACGAGCCCAAAGGATACCAATCAGGTGTTTGCGAAAGTGTCGGATCAGGCTTCTGTTTTTCTTTTGCCTCGTTTGGCAGTTGATGGGTTGGGAAAACTTTCGGATCGGGTAAGGGACAAGCGATTGGTGACATTAGGTCAGGTCGGGGAGATCGATGGGGTCGAAATGAGCGGGAAGGGTGGAGAGTATCGCTTGGAGAAGAGTGGTGCAGGCGGAGGATGGAAACTTGTTTTCGGGAAAAACAGCTTTTCTGCGGATGGGGTGGCTGTGCAAAGCTGGCTTGAGTCCTTGATGGAAGTTCGCGCGAACCGATTCTTACCTACGGAGGATCCTGCTCGCATGGGTCTAAGTAAGCCTAGGCAAACGATCAGCCTTAAGGGGTCGGGAAAAACCAATCAGTTGGAGACGATTCAGTTGGGGGACGAAACAAAGGAGGAGGTGTTTGTCAGGGGGTCAACTACTTCAGGGGCCATGGTGGTCCCTGTGTCTTTGGCGCGCGGCATTCCAGAATCACCTCTAGGTTGGTTACCCAAAAAAGTGGTGCCTGCAGACTTTGGTCCGATTGAGGGGTTAATCTGGGCCGTCGGAAGTATTCGAAAAGAGTATCGATTAGGTGCGGATGGTCGGTGGAAGGGGGACGGGCAAGAGAAGCCTAGTTTGGCGGAGTATGTAGCGCGTCTGGATCAGTTGGAAGTGACTCGATGGATGGCGCTCCCTGGCAAAGCAGAGTTGAGTAAAAGCGAGGTGGAGATTGTCTTGGATGGGAAAGACGGCAAGAAGTTGAGGATTTTTGCTTTGAAAGGGAAACCGGAAGGAGGGGCTTGGATCCGAGTAGACGGTCAGGATTGGGTGGGGGTTGTGGATCGAGGTGTTGTGGCAGGGTTGCGGCAGGATCCTGGCGGGGCGGGGGAGAAGTCACCTCAGAGGTGACGCGCCGACGATTTAGGTTAAGCTAGCGATGTGGGTGAATCGCTAAAAGATCAAGCCAAGCGGGACCAGTCCCGGGTGAGGCCCAAAATGTATGGGGTCGCTCTCTATTTGGTAGCTGGAATCCTTTTGCTTCAGGTCCTGTTCTGTCTTTCGGTATTTGTTTTGCGACCGTATGTGAATGCCAAGACGCCTGAAGGAATTATTCAAAGTGAAAGGGAAAAGGCGGGTGAGTGGATGGGTAACTTGACTCGTTTTCTTCAGTCGCGAATGCATTTGGGGCTTCCCTGGAAGGGTGGTGGAGCTACGAATGCAACGAACGCACCCACGAAAAGTCCATGAGCGGAGGAAAGCGGAGGACATGGATTTGGGCTGCGGTTGTGCTGGTAGTCATTCAGGTCGTGGGTTTGTTTGGGTTGTTGGAGATGCGGCGAGGCGAAGGTGAAAGAGAAAGGGAGTGGGCCTTTGATCCTGAGGCCGCGGTGGCGGAGGCTAAGGGGGAGAAGGAGTTTCGTGAGGCTTTACAAAACCTGCCAATGCCTGAGGGAACAGTCCGATTGAGTGTGTCGGCGGCCAAGGCGGCGGCTCCGCAGGTGGAGGATCTTTTAGAGCAGGCGAGAAATTTGCAAAATCGAGGCCAGTTGGATTTGGCGGAGAAGTTACTGGAGCAGGCACGTTTGCAGGATCCAAAGCATCAACGGGTGAGGGTGGCATCGGCTCTTTTGGCGGAGGCGAGGGGGGATTCGAAAGTGGCCTTGGAACGGTGGCGGAATTTGATTCAAGGAAGTGAGGCGGGTGGAGCGGTGCGCAACTTAGCCCTGGCACGGTCGAAAATCTTACAGGAGCGGGTGAGGTTGGAGCAGGTGGCCCAGCAACGGGAGGAGACATTGGCGAAACACCCCCGAAAGATGGCTTTGGTGGGAGTTGAGGAAAGTAGTGTAGAGGGAGGAAAGCGTGTGGATTGGAGTGTGCGTGCGATTCGGGGAGTTGAGGTGCTCGATTCCCGTAAGGTGGGGGTGAGAGTGCAGTTTTTTGAAAGGGGCCCGGATGGACTTTTAAAAAAAAGTGAATCGGGCATGGTGCGATGGGTGAAGGGCCCACCGTTGAAGGAGGCTGATGGTTTGAGGGTGGTGACGTGTGAGCCGAAGGTGGGTGTAGGCGGAACCTATGTCGGATATACGTGGCAAATCTTTTATGATGGGGAGTTACAGGATGAGCGAATTCAGCCTGCTTCGCTAAGAGGAGTTTTACGTGAAAAACCTCGGAGCTGACGGGGCTCGAACCCGCAACCCCCGCCGTGACAGGGCGGTGCTCTAACCAATTGAGCTACAGCTCCAATTCAGTAAGAAAGATACCTACGATGGCGGGGAGACCAAGTCAGGAATTTGAGGCAGAAGTTGTGGTGGTGGGGAGTGGAATTGCGGGGCTGAGCTTTGCCTTGAAAGCAGCGGAGCATGCCCGGGTGCTTCTTTTAACAAAAAAGAACGCGGCGGAGTCGAATACCAACTATGCGCAGGGGGGAATCGCGTGTGTGACCTCATCGGAGGACTCGGCTGAGCTTCACATTCGGGACACTATGGAATCGGGAGCCGGTTTGTGCAGAGAGAGGGTCGTGCGGGAGGTCGTGCAGGATGGTCCGGCGCGAGTGGCGGAGTTGGTGGCGCTTGGCGTGAAGTTTACCGAGAGAAAAAATGGATCTCAGCAGGAACCTGATTTAGGAAAAGAGGCAGGGCACAGCAAGAGACGCGTACTACATGCGGGCGATATTACGGGGCGGGAGTTGGAAAAGGCCCTGTTGGCGGCTGTTCGAGCCTCACCTCAAATCCGAGTTCGGGAAGACATTGTTGCGATCGACTTGGTCACTACGAAAAAGATGAAGATGAAGGGGCCCAACCGTGTTGTAGGGCTGTATGTGTTGGACTGTGCGACGCAGAGGGTTGTTGCGATTTCTGCGAAAGTGGTGGTCTTGGCAACGGGGGGTTGTGGAAAGTGTTATCTGTATACGACCAATCCAGGGATTGCGACTGGGGACGGCGTGGCGATGGCTTATCGGGCAGGTGTGGCGATTGCGAATATGGAGTTTGTTCAGTTTCACCCCACCTGTCTTTTTCATCCGTCGGCACCAAGCTTTCTGATATCGGAAGCTCTGCGGGGCGAGGGTGGGTTAGTGGTGAATACCAAAGGTGAGGATTTCACAAAAAAGACGGACCCGCGCGGATCCTTGGCTCCGCGAGATATTGTGGCCAGAGCCATTGACGAAGAGATGAAAGAGAGTGGTGCGGTCTGTGTGTATTTGGATATTCGTTCCAAGGGATCGGATTTTCTTGAGAAACGATTTCCCGCCATCACCTCGACCTTGCGTGGACTGGGGATCGATCCAGCCAAGCAGCCTATTCCCGTAGTTCCTGCGGCTCACTACCAGTGCGGAGGGATTCCTGCAGAGTTGAATGGTACGACAGAACTGCAGGGGTTGTGGGCTTTAGGGGAGGTGGCGTGTACGGGGTTACATGGGGCGAACCGACTCGCGAGTAACTCCCTTCTCGAGGCACTTGTGATGGCGCATCGTGCTGCCGGAAGCCTGCCCCACTATCTTAAGAAGAGTGTGGCTAGAGTTTCTATTCCGGATTGGAAAGAGGGGAAGGCTCACGACGCGGATGAGATGGTCGTCATCACTCACAACTGGAAAGAGATTCGTCAGTTGATGTGGGACTATGTGGGAATTGCGAGAACGACCAAACGATTGAGAAGAGCCCAATCGCGCTTACGGCTACTTTTGGAGGAGGTGCAGGAGTTTTACTGGAACTTCCGCGTCACTGGGGATCTTCTGGAGCTTAGAAACCTGGCGCTCTGCGCGGCTTTGATTGTGGAATCTTCTCTAGCACGTAAAGAGAGCCGGGGACTTAATGCCAACGCGGATTATCCAAAGCTACTGAAGGCGCCGAAAGATACAGTGATTCGAGCAGGAAGTATTCGCTAAGGAGATAGTTTGGCGATCGATCCCAACCGGGGATTGAGATTAGGAATTCTTGGCTTCGCGCCACCAAGCTAGGAAAGCCAGAACAGACCAGAGGGAGCGGCGATGATCGGCTTTGTGGCTTAAATGTTCTTGGGTCATTCTGTGGACGGTTGCTGGATCGAGAATCCCTGTTGAAGCCACAAGAGAGGGTTGGGTGAGATCCTGAGCCCATTCCCGAAGATCCTGTTGAAGCCAAGAAGCGACAGGCATAGCAAAGCCGGCTTTTTTGCGGTGAAGAATCTCATGGGGGAGATCGTTTTTTAGGGCTTCCCGAAGAATCAGCTTTGTCTGGCGCCCGCGCATTTTGTAGTCGGAACGAAGGGAAAAGGCATGGGTCACGAGATCAGGATCCAGAAATGGGACACGAACCTCGAGAGAGTGGGCCATGCTGGCGCGGTCGACTTTTGTTAGGACACACTCTTGAAGGTAAAGTTTCGTGCAAAGGTAGAAGATGCGTTCGAGGCCGCCTGAGAGGCCGCTTCGGTAGACGAGACGAGTCACATCTTCAAAAGCGTTATGGCGCTGGAGTTGGATGCGGGCGTCGGGGGAGAGAAGGTCGTGCCGTTCGCTGTTGCCGCAGGCCCCCATCCAGAGAAGGAAACGAATTTCAGCGGGCAGACCGAGTCCTTTGAGGAACTGGGCCATGAGAAAAGGAAGGCTTTTGTAGTTGTGGGATACGGGAAGGCGCTGGATGAGATGGTTGATGGCAACGCGAACGCCTACGGGGAGAAAGGAGAGGCGTTCAACAAGAAGATGGGCTTGAAAGCTGGGGTATCCTGCAAAAAGTTCATCTCCGCCATCCCCGCCTAGAACGGTCTTCACCTTTCCAGCGGCCAAACGGGCAAGAAACCATGTGGGCACTAGGGAGGCATCTCCCAAAGGTTCATCCAGACCGCGGTAGATGGCAGGGATGGCCCCGGCTACGTCTTTCGCGGTAAGGGTCTGGTGGTGATGTTCGGTGCCCACCTTGCGAGCGACCATTTCGGCGAAGGGAAGTTCGTTGTAGGAGGCCTCCTGAAAACCGATCGAGAAGGAGTGAAGTTTCTTTTGGGCCAAAGGAGCGGCAAGGGCGGCTACGGCGCTGGAGTCGATTCCTCCGCTGAGAAGGATTCCGACTTCCACATCACTTCGGAGTTGGTAGCGGACAGCTTCGCGAAGAAGTTCGCGAGTTGTTTGGGCGGACTCATCAAACGTTCCTGCCCCGACGGGATTATCCTCGATCGGAAGATCATAAAAATATTCGGTTCGGCGGCTGGCTGGAGACCAGGAGAGAAGCTGGCCAGGCTCTAGTTTTCGAACTCCCGCATAGGCTGTTGAGGGGGCAGGAATGTAACCGAGGGCGAGGTACTTGTTGACCGAGGCGGGGTCCAAGCCAGGTCGAAAATCGGGAAATCGGAGAAGAGAGCGAAGTTCGGAAGCAAAGAGGAGCTCGCCACGGTGGTTGGCATAGTAGAGAGGTTTGATCCCAAGGGGGTCACGGACAAGGGTGAGGCGTTTTTCAGCAGAGTCCCAGATGGCAAAGGCGAACATTCCGTTGAGACGAGACAGGCAGGAGGCTCCATCTTCAGCCCACGCTTGAAGGAGGACTTCCGTGTCGGATTGGGTGCGAAAGGTGGCTCCGCGAGTTTCGAGGTCGCGACGAAGTTCCAGGTAGTTGTAGATTTCTCCGTTGAAGACAAGGTGCCAACGACCATCGGAGGAGGACATGGGTTGGGCGCCGCCAGAAAGATCCAAAATGCTGAGTCGACGGTGGCCAAGCCGGACACCGGGGTCGGAGTAAGCGCCGTGTGCATCAGGGCCCCGGTGGGTTAGGGCATCGGTCATTTTGGATAGGGCGACCTCCGGTTTTTCCGGGGCGTGACGGTGAGTGGTAAATCCTGCAATGCCGCACATAGGTGAGTAGAATCGACTGAAGTGGGTGTTGATTCAAGGCTCGAGCTTGGATGATTTCGTGAATCGAGGCAGGATTGAGGGGTGGAAAATCAGGTGCAACGCAAAGATCGGATCCTGCTTCTCGCTCTTGCGCTGGTCGTGGCATTTCCTTTTTTGGGTTCGTTTGGTCTTTTGGAGCCTGATGAGGGTAGATTTGCGCAGATCGGGCGGGAGATGGCTGCAACTGGCGATTTTCTCGTGCCACGGTTGAATGGGATTGAGCAGTTTTATAAACCTCCTCTGGTTTACTGGATCTCTGCCGTTGGTTATAGGCTGTTTGGCGTATCGGAGTGGACGGCTCGATTGCCGTCGGCGTTGGCGTTTGCCGGGGTTATTTGGCTGACCGGATGGATGGGTTGGCGTTTGAGGGGACGAAAAGTCGGGTGGATGGCGGCGTTGATTCTTGCGTCGATGATGGAGCCTTATGCGTTGGGGCGTCAGATCACTTTGGATATGAGTCTGACTTTTTGGATCACGGCGGCGCTGGCCTGTCTGGTCGAGGTGGGGATGGGAAGCCGAAGTAGATGGGTGGGTTACCTTTTCTTTCTCTGCATGGGGTTGGGATTTTTGGCCAAAGGGCCGATGGCATGGGTTGTTCCGCTTTCGGCCGCCCTTGTTTGGGGTTGAATGGCCAAAAGGAAGGGGGAAAAGCTAGATCTTCCTTGGGGATTGGGGATTCCGATCACCTTTGGGGTGGCGATGAGTTGGTTCGTCACGGTGTGCTGGAGGTATCCCGAATTATGGAAATATTTTCTTGGGTATGAACTGGTTGAGAGATTTGCCAGCACGACGCATGGGCGCTCGAAGCCTTGGTGGTTTTTTCTTCCTATCCTGCTGATTGGGACGGTGCCGTGGACCGGGTTTTTGCCGGGTCTCATCCGGCAGTCCTTGATCAAGATGAGGGGCAAGACATTGTCTCCGGTCTTGTGGGGCGTTGGGGCGGCGATCGTGATTCCGTTTGTAGTGGTGAGTTGCAGTGGATCGAAGCTGCTGACGTATATTCTTCCGATCTATCCGCCTTTGGCGTTGGCACTGGCGATTTGGTTGAGTGGGCAAGTTTGTCCCCGTTGCGAAAAAACAGGTTGGGGATTTGCGCTGATTTCCCTGGGGGTGCTCGGGCCGATGCTTTGGTGTGTGCGTTATGTTTGGAGCGAAGCGGCCGAGGTGACACCTTCTCCGGGCTATCTTTTGGCTGCGACGCTTTTGGCTGTCATTCTGGTTCTGGTGTGGGGAATCAAAATTAGAAGGGGGGATGTGTTGGCGAAAGTGGGATGGGTTGCGGGAGTGGCGATCTTTTTATGGCACGGGGCCAGCTGGGAGATGGAGCGGATCAATGATCTTTTGGGAAGGCAGGCCAGTGTTTGCTCCTTGGCGAAGTTAGCGAACCACCATCAACCTGAGCGTCTATTTATTTATCGGGCGCGGGCGGCAGGTTTGCTTTTCGTGACGGATCGAAAAGTTTGGATCAGTCGAGCGGATGCGGATGTTGTCGTGAAACCGTCGATTGAGGCGGAGGGTCGACTTTTTGAGAAGCCAGGTGATTTGAAGCAAGGATTGTCGGCAGGTCAAAAAGTGGAGGGAATCACCTTGAGACAAGTATATCGGGAGGAGTTTGATCCCAAAGAGTGGGAAGTAACGGGCAGGGCTGGGGAATTTCTGTTGATCCGTGGATACGGATTCGAAAAATAAACCTACCGGCGGAGGGGATCAAAACCAGCCATAAAATACTGATTATAAGTAGTTTAAGATATATTTTGGATTCTTTTATTAAGGAGTGCGGTATCCGCCCCCAAGATGGGGGGATTGTGAAGATGGAGTCAAAGAGGCGGATTCAGTTGTTGCTGAACTGGAATCAGTTTGATCCGTTTCTTTTAGGTAATAGTCCCGTGCCTCGGTGAAGACAGGTGGCTTTTCTGGTGTCAGGATATTCCCAGAAGACCAAGCTCCCGCCCCGGCAATCAATCCCACCGGTGGGAAGATAAAAGTGAAGGCGTTGGTTACGTCGTCCACCTCGGTCATTTTCTTGTACCAGATACGAACGGGGAGATTGTCCTCGGGGCGTATCCCTACGTCGATTCCGCCCGTCCGTTCCGTCTCGCCAATCTTGAGTTTTATTTCGGATTGGTAACGGATGTATCCCAAGCCCACCGCTTGGGGTTTGAGAGAAGTGCCCTCAATGGCTTTTTTCTCCTGCGGCCCGTCCACGATCTTCACCTGCTTGTAGGTGCCGACGGGCAGCTTTACCGAGATGGTGTCACAAGCAATCGTTTGTTCCACGGTGATGTTTAACTGGCAATTTTTCGGGCGGGTCGGATCGAGAAGCGGATCGATCTCTCCCGTGGAAGATGGTGGCGGGGGAGGAGTTTGAGTAGCGGGCGTAGGATCAGGGGTCGGCACCGAAGGAGGAAGTTTGGGTTGAACCGCTGCAGCTTCCGAGGAAACGGCCGCAGCCGATCCAGGGGTTTGAGCAAATAGCGGACCTGAGGAAAGAATCAGGATGAAGAAAAAAGAAATTCGTTTCATTAGAATCTGTAGATCAGGTTGATCCCGGTTCCCGCGTTGTAGGCTTCGTAGTCGCCCGTTTCCGGTACATTCACGCTGCTACTACTCTTTGTGAAACTGGTGAACGCGCGTAGGGAGACGTATTCGACCGGAGTCCAAGTCACGGAAAGTCCGTAAGTTTGTTGGAAATCGAGACGGTCATCGTTGGGAAAGTCGTTCGGGCCGCCGGTGAGTTGGGTTCCTGTGTACTTGGCCAAACGAAAGCTGGCGTAGAGTTGGGTGCTGAGCTCTTTGATGGGATTGGTCGACCAAGAAAATGTCAGATTATTATCGGTTCGCTCAAAGTTTGAAGGATTGGCCAAAACATATGAAGCGCGTCCGGTGATCGAAACCGAGTTCCAATCGGCCAAGGAGTGGAACCAGGTTGCCGTCCAAGCGAGGGGGTACTCGTCGAGGAAGTTGGTCCAAGCATCGGTGTCTCTGCCGATTCCCATGTAAACGTTGGCATCGGCAGAAAACGAGATGAAGAGAACCTCGGAAAAAGCCCAACCGAGTGAGATGTAGGGATCGGTAACAGTGAAGTTGTTGGCGGAAATTCCAGAGCTTTCATAGGCAGTTCCAGAGGGTGGCGGTTCCGCTTGGGCGTAGGTAAAAAACTGATAACGGAAGCCTACTCTTGGGAAAAACATGGCAAACTGTTCATCTTTGATGGTTGGGGAAAATCCGATTTCCGGAGTGGTGATGATCTGCCAAGCGCCGAACTTTAGGTAAGGGCTGTTCGCGTACAGAACATTGCTGTTGTAGAAGGCCTGAGTATCGACTGAGGCAAAGAACCAAGGATTTTGTTCCTCCTCTGTCATAATTTCAACCTCCCCCATGTCTTTCGGTAGGGGCTTTGCTGTCATGGCCTCTTCGGTTTGATCCTTTTTGAGGGCATTGGGGTTAGTGTCCTGAACCTGACGGGTTAGCTGGTTGTCCTGCCTCGTTTGTGAGGATACTGCAGCAGCCGATCCTGTTTGGGCAAAGGTATGGGAACACCCAACAAATAACGAAAATATCGCCAAAATGACGGGATAAACCCTGCGTAGGGCGATTTTCACTTTAAAAGCCCTAAATACAACATCTTGGGTACTCAAGGAAACATTTGTACCATACCTAGTGATTGCTGATGCAATACCAAACACTCGGTAGAGCGGAAATTGCTAATTAACATTAAGTTATACTAGCTTGAACTTCAGCCTTCGAATTACCCTTTTCTTATGCGTGGCGATTTTGCCTTTACGGCAGACATTCGCTGTTTCGATGGGCGGGGCTGAGATCACTGCAATCCGTAATAAAGTGGATAAGGTAAATGCAAAGGAAACAAGGCCAGTGGGGGTTAAGGATTTGGTGGCTGATGGTGAACAATTACAAACCAAGCAAAATTCGCTGGCTGAGCTTAAATTTAGCGATCGCTCTGTTGTCCGATTAGGAGCGAATGCTGTTTTCAGTTATGACTCTGAAAAAAGGTTGGTTCAGATCGACCGTGGAACGGCTCTGATGCATACCCCTCCAGAAAACGGAGGGATCACGATCAGTTCGGGGGGGGTAACGGGGAAAGTAACAGGGAACACCTTTCTTTTAACCGCTTACTCGCAACAGGGAAAAGGAACGGGGGGCTTCGCCCTCTTAGTGCTGGAAGGCAGATCGGCAACTAGAGTTACAGGCCCGAACGGTGTTGCTGTCCAAATTAACCCGGGAGAGATGGCGGTCGTGGGTTCGGCATCGAAGGGAGCGCCCAAAGTATTCAATGTGAACCTCGCCCAGACGATTCGAACCTGTCCCTTGATCGGGGCTTTCCAGGATCCGCTGCCCACGCTCAAGGAGATCACCCAGGCGGCGATCCAGCAACAGGCAAGGGGGGAAATAAAAGGCACAGGGGCAACGGGTCTGGCGATCTCTTCCGATGGGGATATTTTGGTCGGGGAGTCTAAACCACCGGATCCGGGGAAGCGTGTCTTTGAAATGGCCGTCAACAAACCGATCCCGGGCGGCAACAAGGATGACTCTGCCAAGGACGCGGGGGTGGAGGATGTAGAGACTGCGGCGGGAGGTGATGGTGGGGCAGGTGGCGGTGTGCCGAGTGGCGGCGCCAGAAGAGGAACTGGAGCTTTAGGTTCCTCCGCTCCCTCGACGCCGAACCCTCCAGTCACACCTCCTCCACCTCCGAATTCAAATCCTGCTACTTCTCCAACTCCAACAACGCTTCAGGCCATCGTTCTCAACGCCACGGTTTCCTCGAAAGTCTACGATGGCCTTTTCACTGCAACGGTTGGCAATGCACTCCTCTCTGGAATTCAGGCAGGCGACACTGTCAGCCTTGCCGGTGCAATGCTGGGGACGTTCGAGCGTAACTTACCCGGGACGTTGATTCCGGTGAGCACAGTCATGTCACTCGTCGGATCGGGTTCGGGGAACTACACCTTGACCCAGCCCACTGGGTTGAAGGGGGAGATCACCGGAAGTGCGAATCTGAATCGGGATGGCGCAGCGGTGAACGTCAATTCTGCTGAGTACGTTCATATCCGAAACACCACGGCCACACGGGTCCAAGGCGGTTTATCGATCCAGTCCACTGGCGGATCCGTTCTTTTAGAAAACTCAAGTTTCAGCGCTTGGATGCAAAAAAGTTCCGGAGGAATCACGCTCGATGCTTTGGGGATGGGAGTGATCCAGTTCAGTGAGACGGCGGGGGTGGTTGTCGATAAGCCGATTCTCGGAATCAAAATGAGCTCGGTCCCGGGAGGCGATATGTTCTTGGGAGATTATCGCCTCACGGTTAGCCACTATCCGACGGGAACCCCCGGTTCTGCCAACGACAAGACGGTCGACGTCCTGAATCACACGGCCGCTGCGCTGGATCCGATCGGATACGGATCGGCCGCCAATGGGGCCAATCTGGTTCTTCGTGATGCAGCAGCCAGTTCGATCAACTCGATCGACTATGCCTCTTTCGATACCGCTGTCGGGGAGTACAAACCGAATTCCCCCGTCAGTGGTCTGATCTCCTCACTCGCAAATGGGCTTTGGAACTTTCTTTTCTCGAACGAGTCGCTGAACCCGAACGGTCAGGTGGATGAGGTGAAGTTGAAGTATCAAGAAGGCAAAGCGGTGATTCGAGGAAATCGGGGCGTGGAGATTGTGAATGTGAGATTCGAAGGTATGGACGAGGTGGAACTGGAGGCGGCAAGTCTGGGGGGACGGGTGCTGATGAGCGGAACCCTGGTGAGTGATCCGACGATCAGCAAAATTGCAATGAAGGCCCTCAGTTCAGTTCAGAAGAGTGCTCTAACCGGAGCGGGTCTCCCGAATTCCATGGATGCGGTTGAGGCGGAGATCAATCACCCCAACTTCACCGGCAAGACGGACATAACGATTGCCGGAGACCGGGCTTTGCAGATTGCCGCGATCAACGTGGCGGGACAGTTGGCGCTCAACTCCCACACGATCGTCTTCAACAATGCCAATGTGACGAGTGCCGGGGTGATCGATGCCCGGACGCGCGATGGAATGGTGAATCGGACCTACGGAAGTGTTGTTCCTGGAACCGTCAACTTCATGGGTGCGAACGGGAACAACTTCCTGAACACCGCCAACAACGCATCCATGAGCATCGCAAATTCAGCCAACATCGTGAGTGCACTGAATGGCGGGCACATGAGCGAGAACGGGGCTGGCGGCGCAACGGTGATGAATGTGGGGAGAAGGTAGAAACCGAGTATGAAAACGGGACTCCCTTCATCCGGTGCGGGCTATTTTCTGAGGATCAGCTTTGCCTTGGTCAGTCTCTTTTCTGTTTCTGCAGGCCATGGTCAAACGACCAATGCAGTTACGAACGGCGGCACGATTGCCAGCGGGGTGACGGCCATCATCACCAATCCCGTTACTTCCATTACCGGTCCGATCATCAACAACGGAACTTTGCAGTTCTGGCAGTCGACCACCCTAAGTAACCGTTTCGTCATCTCCGGGACGGGTTCGCTAGCCCAGAATGGAACCGGAACGACCACTCTCAGTGCCGGCAATAGTTATAGTGGGGTGACGACGGTGAATGCTGGCCGCCTGGTTCTGGGTACAGGCAATAGCGCCAGCAGCGGATTTGCGATCAACAATGGGGCCACGCTGGCCTTCGGCGCCACTCGAATCGATCTTAACAGCAACGGGGGGTCGCCCCGCACATTCACATTTGGCGCCAGTGGCGGCAACACGCTTGATACCGGAAGCGGCGGCAACATCGTCGACTGGGTGGGAAACACCTACACCACGACCGGCGGAGCCCGCAACGCCATCATTGGCAGTAGTGGCCTGAACATTGCTGGGGTGGCCACCCTGAACGTCACCCGCGGGACCGATTCCACAAGCGACCTGACGGTGAGTTCCTTCTTCTGGAACGGAGGTGGCATCACCAAGACCGGTAACGGTATCGCGACCTTTACCGGGAACAACACCTACACTGGTGCAACTACTGTGAACGCGGGCAGATTGGTGCTTAGTAATGCGGTCATCAGGTCGACGAGTCAGGTAATCTCCGGAAGCAACAGTGTTTTGGAATATTTTATCGGAACAACCACCGATTGTACTGCCACCAAGTTTACGGGGAACGGCATCCTGCGAAAAACCGGTGCGGGGCTGCTGCTTTGGGGTACGGCAGTAGCGGAGTTTGCCATGAGCGGTGGCCGAATTGAGGTGAATGGGGGCACTTTCGCTGGGGGAAGTAGTGCCAACGAGGTTTGGACCAGTAACAAAGCCTCTCTGTTTGTCGCTGCTGGGGCATGCTTCGCGGGTACCGAGGAGTCGATCATCGTCGATTCTCTCGAGGGTTCCGGGCTTATCACGAGCGGGTGGAATTCGCAAAATCCTTACATTCGGTGCGGAGTGAACAACGGGAGTGGTACGTTTGCCGGGACGATCAGCAATAATGGGGTTAACCCTGCCAAGCTCTTTAAGGCCGGGACGGGGACCCAGACCCTCAGCGGAACCAACACCCATACAGGCGCTACGGTTGTTGAGGCTGGCGTGTTGAATATTGCTGCGAGCGGAAAAATTCTCTCCAGTGCTGTGTCTGTCACCAACGGGGCGACCTTGCAGGTCAACGGTCAGGCAGGAGCGGTATCGGTCCTCGCGGGCGGATCGGTACGGGGAAGTGGTTCGATCGCCAATCTTGCCGTCAACTCCAACGGCGTGGCGAAAATTTTGACGGCTTCCACCAACACCGCAGGAGCGTGGAACACGGGCGGAACGATCAGCTTCTCGGCTGGCTCCAAAATTGATGTCAGCAGCTTGTCGCTAGGCCAGCCGTCGTACGTTCTGCTTCGCGGCACTAATGTGAGTGGCACGCCCATTTTACAAGGAGCTACCGGGTACAATGTGGCCAATAGTAGCAACAGCATTACTCTGACCTTTGATGGGAATGTGCCCACGGTGACTTCCTTTACCTCGACCACAGCCACTCTGACCAATACCACCACCGCCACCTTCTCCCTTCTCTTTAGTGAAAATATCACCGGATTGCAGACGACCGACTTTGTGGTGAGTGGAGACACCACGGGCTGGACCGTCAGCTCCGTGACGGGAACCAATGCTGGTCCCTACACCGTGACTGTGACCCGTTCGATCACCAACTGGGGAACAATGGTGCTGACATTGAATTCCAACTCCGTGGCGGATACAGCCTTGAATGCCGGACCTTCGACGAGTACGAATGCCTCGATCTTCATAGTGCCGACGGCACCAACCACCACAGTGGCGCCGACCACCGCAGGAACTTTCGCCTATCAAAGCACGGTGACGGGAGCGAATGGAACCTGGACACCTACCAATCCGCCGCTGGCTTTCACGTACCAGTGGCAGGTGTCAGGAACGAACACGCAAGTGGGGCCGTGGACCAATATTCCGTCTGCTACGGCCACCAACTACCTCATCCCGACAAACTATATTGGACAGTATTTGCGTTATGCAGTTACGGCGACCAATGCGGGCGGAACGTGGACCACGAACAGTGCGGCTTCCGCCAAAGTGGTGGCGATTGCTCCCACGGCTCCGGGAACTCCGTCGGGTGCTTTCGGCAATACGAGTGTTGCGCTGAGCTGGACCGCCCCGACCAACAATGGGGGAGCTCCTTTGACAAATTACGGAATCCAATTCTCCGTAAACAATGGGACGAACTGGTTCGCCGCGACAACCACGCCCAGTCCGGTGGTGGCGACTAACACAAATGCGACGGTTACAGGTCTGACAAACGGGGTGAGTTACGTCTTCCGGGTGGGGGCAAGTAATTCCGTGGGGATCACATGGTCGTCGAACTCCACGGCGGTGCTGCCCTGTACCGTGCCGGGTGCGCCGACCAATCTGGTGGCGGCCGCACTCTCTTCGGGCACTGTTCGTTTGACTTTCGGCGCGCCGGCCACCAATGGGGGTTCCGCCATTACCAGTTACATCGCCACCGCAAGTCCCGGAGGACTGACGGCTACGTCGGCGGTGAGTCCCCTCAATTTCAGCGGGCTGAACAATGGCACAGCATACACGTTCTCACTCGTCGCAAGGAACGTGGCCGGATCGGGTGCAGCTGCAACCACTTCGACTGGACTCAGTCCCACGGATGGGTCGCCGAGTGAAGTGGGTGCTTACGGGTTGCAGGGGTCGATCGAAGTGGCGTGGAGTCCCAGTGGAATCCTGACGGCGACAAACTATCGGATCTATGCCGGTCCCAATGTTGGCTCGTTGAGCCTGCTCACAACGGTGACCAATCAGATCCAGCGTTACGTGGATACGTACCTACCGATTGGAACCACGAAGTACTACAAAGTCGTCCCGTTGAACGGGACCAATGAACTGGCGGGAAGCAGCGTGGTTTCAGCGACTTCCCAGTACACGGCAACGGCCAATTATCCTTATACGGCCACCATGCAAAACCACACCGTTCCGAGCGGCGTCAATTGGATGAAGTTGGTTCTGGCCGGAGCCCAAGGTTACCAATCACCTAGTTCCGGTAGCTCCATTGGCGGAAAGGGTGGAAGGATTGATGGATTCCTCGTAACGGCACCCTCTAATACTTACAGCATTTACGTCGGCGGTGCCGCGACGGGCATCATGACCAATGTTGGCTACAATGGAGGAG
>JASGCJ010000005.1:0-31419 GCA_030054195.1 Minisyncoccota bacterium | reverse complement strand
CATCGGGGGAGGTGGAGGATCCAGTTCTGGTGGTGGTGGTGGGAGTAGTTATGCCACTCCTAATGCTCTTTATGCTTTGCTTCTGCAAGGTACGAATAGTGGAAACGGCGCTGCGTCTATCACGTGGACGACCGATACGAACTCTCCCGTGGTGACGGCCATCAGCTCTTCCATGCCCGACGGCTTATATAGGCTGGGCGATGTGATTCCGGTGGCGATTACTTTCAGTGAGTCGGTGGTTTTCAGCGGCGGAACTCCCATTCTCAAACTCAAACTTGATTCCGGTGAGAAATTGCTGACCTATATTTCGGGAAACTACGACTCCACTTACAATTTCCGTTATACGGTGGAGTCGGGTGATCTGGCGGCCAAAGTAGACAATGCCGGCACCGCCGCCCTGTTGCCGAACGGCGCCACGATGCAGGATTCGGCCCGAAATGCCCTTGTCACGACGACGCCGAATATTGGGGCTACTGGTTCTTTGGGTAAGCTACAGTCGATCGCGGTGGACGGTGTGCTGCCGATCATTCCCACCGGCTTGGCGGGTTCAGGAGGCAATCAGTCGGTGGTTCTGAATTGGAATGCAAATCCGGAAAGTGATATTGCCGGTTACAAGGTGTATTGGGGAACGAGTAGCCCCCCGACGGATCTGTTCGTCACGACCAAGGCCGATGCCCTGACCGCGCTGCAGACCGGGTTGGTCAACGGTTTGACTTACTATTACCAAGTCGCCGCAATTGACCTGGCTGGAAACGAGGGGCCAAGGTCCTCCATTATTTCCGTGGTTCCATTCGGGCCGTCGATTGCTTCCGGTAAATTCACGCAGAACCTGATCTTTAATCCCCCGGCTAGCAAAAGCTATGGGGATGCCCCATTTGCCCTGTCGGCCACGGCTTCCTCGGGCCTGACGCCGACTTACACCGTGCTCAGCGGTCCGGCGACGATTTCCGGAGGCACCCTGACGATGACCGGTCCCGGATCGGTTTTGGTACGGGCCAGTCAGGACGGGGATACCGGTTACATGGCGGCGACTTCCGTGGACCGGACGATTATGGTTTTAGCCCCTGTGCAGACGATCACGTTTGGGGCTTTGAGCAACAAGGTGTATGGGGATGCTTCGTTTGCGTTGAATGCCACGGCAAGCTCGAGCTTGGCGGTGAGCTATTCGGTGGTGAGCGGACCGGCAACATTGAGTGGAAGTACGGTGACCTTGACGGGTGTAGGCACCGTCACGATTCGGGCGAGCCAGACGGGGGACAGTAGTTGGCTCGCTGCCACCCCAGTGGATCAAAGTTTCACCGTTTCCAAGAAAAGCCTGACGGTTATTGCCCAAGACACCAACCGAGCGTATGGAGCGGTGAATCCCACCTTTACCGCCAGCTTGACCGGTTTTGCCAGTGGGGAGAGCGCGAGTGTGGTTAGTGGCACGGCTGGCTTTACCACCACGGCTACTCCCACCAGTGCTCCCGGCACGTATCCCATCACACCGAGCCTCGGAAGCTTGAGTGCCGCCAACTATAGTTTCGATACTTTTACCCCGGGAACGCTCACGATCGGGAAACAGATGGCTACGGTGACGCTCACCAACCTGATTCAGACCTACAATCCGAACATTCTGAAGGTGGATGCGGTCACCGTTCCCGCCGGGTTGAATGTGGTGATCACGTATGACGGATTGACCAACCAGCCAACGAATGCGGGAAGTTTTACGGCGATCGGAACGATTAACGATTCGAACTATTCCGGATCTGTGACCAACACCTTCCTGGTGAACAAGGCATCCCAAGTCATCACCATCGCTCCGATGGCCAACAGCGTTCCGTTGAAGGATCTGACCAATGTGGTGGTCTCCGCATCCTCGGATTCGGGCCTGCCCGTGACGTTATCTCTGGATGCGAACAGCGTGGCGGTACTTTCAGGCTCGACCAGCAACGGATCCGGCGTGCTGAACAACATCCAACAAACTGGAGATGTGTATTTGCGGGCAAGCCAAGGTGGGAATGGGAATTATCAAGCAGCTTCAGATGCAACGCTGACGATCAATGTGGTGAAGAGCAATCAGTCGATCACCTTCAACACCCTGCCGGCACAGGTTTTCAACAATGCACCCTTCACTCTTTCCGCGGTGGCATCCTCCAGTCTTCCGGTGAGCTATGCCGTGGCCAGTGGTCCGGCCACTGTGGTCGGCAATACGGTCACCATCACCGGAGCGGGGAAGGTGGTGATCGCGGCAAGCCAGTCTGGGGATGGAAGCTTTAACCCTGCGGCGGACGTAAATCAGGAGTTCAACGTATCTCAGGCAAACCAGATCCTCAGTTTTGATCTAAGCAGTTTGACGGGGGTGACCTATGGGGATTCGACGATCGATCTTTCAGCCTATGCAACAACCACCTCCGGATTGCCAGTCACGTTACAGGTGGTGAGTGGGCCTGGGACGATCAGCGGATCGACCCTGACGATCTCAGGTGCGGGGAGTATCGTGATCCGGGCCAGCCAAGCGGGGAACACCAACTATACCTCCGCCACGCCGGTGAATCAGACGCTGACGGTGGCCAAAAAACCGATCACGGTGACAGCGGTTAGCACCAATCGCCTGGCGAATACCGCCAATCCCGCTTTTACCGTCACCTATGCGACCTTTGCTGGATCTGACACCGAGGCAGTGTTGGATACGCCCCCAGCGGTCACGACCACCGCCACCTTGGCATCCCCGGCAGGATCCTACGACTTGGTTCCCTCTGGAGCGGTGGACGACAGTTATTCGTTCACGTACGTCGACGGAACAGTGACGGTCGGAAGCGCTTCACAAACGATCAGCTTTGGGGCTTTGGCGGACAAGGTCTACGGGGCAGGGACAGTCACCCTGTCTGCAACGGCCAATTCGGGATTACCCGTGAGCTATGCGGTGCTCAGTGGACCGGCAACACTGATCAACAGCAACACCTTGGCCCTTTCCGGACTAGGCACGGTGACCGTGGAGGCGAATCAGGCCGGAGACAATCAGTACTCCGCGGCGACGCCGGTTCAACAAAGCTTTTTGGTTACTCCTGCAGCTCCCTCGGTCACCAGCGGGGCACTGGCTGGCGTCTCCCAACCCACGGTCAGTGGATCCGCAGATTCCGGGGTCACGGTGAATGTGTACCGGGGCGGGGTATTGGCGGGAACCGCCACAGCGGACAGCAGTGGTAACTGGTCGTTTACTTTCCCGACCAACTTGGCCGACGGGACGTATGCCATCACGGCGAAATCGATCGATAATGGAAACCTTTCGACGGTCTCCAACACTCTGAATCTGATCGTGGATACCCAACCTCCGGTTGCGCCGGTGATCACGCAGCTGCCCACACCGACCCAGCAAACGCTGCCGACAATCTCCGGAACCGCACCGGCTGGGCTCCAAGTAATTCTTTATGAGGGAGCCACCCAAATCGCCACGACCACGGCGGACGGGACGGGGGCATGGAGTGTGCCTTATGTCTCCGCATTGTCGGAAGGCGCTTATACGTGGACCGCCATCGCAATCAGTTTGTCGGCTAACTCCTCGGCTCTTTCCGGTGGAATGAGTGCTCAGATCGATCTCACCGGGCCAGCGACCCCCGTGATCACGACTCCCAGCGCATCAATCCGCAACCGGGCTCCGTCCTTGAGTGGAACGGCGGAGGCAAACAGTACCGTGACTTTGTACCAGGATGGAGTGGCGGTTGGGAGCGTGGCAGCGGATGGAAGCGGGAACTGGAGCTACACCTCCACGTCTTTAGGTCTGAACACCTATGCCTTTACGGCCAAAGCGACCGATGCAGCTGGTAACGATTCCGGGACTTCTTCGGCCACGAGTCTGACGATCGAGAAAATAATCGGCACGGTTGTTCTGGGAAGCCTCAACCAGACCTACGATGGCTCTCTCCGATCAGCGACCGCTACGACCACACCCAGCGGGCTGGCGGTGGACCTGACGTACGACGGATCTGCAACTGCACCCACCGATGCGGGAATTTACACCGTAATTGGATCGATCAACGACGCGAACCATGAGGGCACGGCCACGGGGGTCTTGACGGTGGATTTGGCGACTCCTGTCTTAAGCTGGACCCCGAACCCGGCGACTCCTCTTGTTTTTGGGGCTCCATTGTCCGGCACTCAACTGAATGCGACCAGCAATGTCGCTGGGACGTTTGACTACCAACCGGCGGATGGTGCAGTTCTTGGCGTCGGAACCCACGTCCTGCAGGCGACCTTTACTGCGGCAAACACGAACTATGTCACCGGACAGGTGCTGACGAATCAAGTGACGGTGAGCAAGGCCACCCCAGTCCTTACCTGGAGCAATCTTCCGGATATAACTTATGGAACGGCTTTGGGGGCTGGACAGTTGAATGCGTCGTGTCCGGTGGCGGGGACTTTCAGTTACAGCTCGTCCGCCGGAACGGTTTTAAATGTGGGAACGACTCCGATCACAGTGACGTTTGCCCCAACGGATGCTGACAACTACGATTCCGTCAGCCTGACCAGAAACCAGGTGGTGGTGAAGAAAGCGCAGGTCATCACCTTTGATGCTCTTTCGGATAAGACGTACGGGGATGCATCCTTTGGGCTGGTCGCAACGGCCGATTCAGGGGCTACTCCCACTCTGACTGTAGTCAGCGGACCGGCTTCCGTAAGCGGAACACAATTGAGCTTAACCGGAGCAGGGGTGGTGACGGTGCGAGCAAGTCTCGCGGGATCAGGTAACCTCGAAGCTGCAACGTCTGTTGACCAGAGCTTTACGGTGAACAGGAAAGGGCTGACGGTAACGGCTACGGATGCGAACCGGGCATTTGGTGCCGTAAATCCCACATTCGCAGCAGTCATTACCGGTTTTGTGAACGGAGAGGATCGTTCTGTGGTCAGCGGTTTGCCAGCATTCACTACGACGGCCAGTTCAAGCAGTTCTCCGGGAAGTTATTCCATCACTCCAACTTTGGGTGGTTTGAGTGCAGCCAATTATAGTTTCACTCAATTCATTGATGGAACCCTGACCATCGCCAAGCAGTCGGCTACGGTCACCCTAAACAATCTTTCCCAGACCTATACGGCCAATGCTCTGGCAGCCGGTGCTGTCACCGTGCCAGCGGGTTTGAATGTAGATTTTACCTACAACGGTTCCGCGACTCTGCCAATTGGGGCGGGTCTTTATACCATTGTGGCAACCATCAACGATTCGAACTACAGCGGAACCACCACGGGAACCTTGGAGATTGCTAAGGCCAGCCAGGTCATCACCTTGTCTCCTTTGGCCGCCAGTACCCCGATCAAGGGTCTGAGCAGTGTGCCGGTGCTGGCTTCTTCGACGTCCGGTTTACCTGTGGTCTTGTCCCTCGGTGCAGGAAGTGTGGCGACCTTGTCGGGGACGGTCAGCAACGGATCCGGATTCTTGGACAATGTGGGTCAGATTGGGCAGGTCTATCTCTTGGCGAATCAGGCGGGAGACACCAATTATCTTCCTGCCTCGCAGGTAAGTCTGACGATTGATGTGGAGAAGAATAATCAGACCCTGACCTTCGGAGCTTTGGCCAACAAGACCTTTGGGGATTCCGCCTTCCAGTTGGGTGGGACGGCGGATTCTGGGTTGGCGGTGAGTTATAGGGTGGTGAGTGGACCGGCAACGGTTCTGGGAGACATAGTGACTCTGACAGGTGCAGGCAGGGTGGTGCTGGAGGCCAGCCAACCTGGGGATTCCAGTAATAATCCTGCAGCCAGCGTGAATCAGGAGTTTCAAGTGGCTCAAGGAACTCAGACCATCACCTTCGGGGCGTTAGAGGGGAGGACTTTTGGGGATGCGCCGTTCGATTTATCTTCGCTGGCCACGATCCCGTCAGGATTGCCCCTCACATTCCAAGTGGTGAGCGGTCCGGGTACGATCAGCGGCACAACCCTGACGATGACGGGAGCGGGGGACATCGTGATTCGTGCCAGCCAGCCCGGAAATTCGAACTACACGGCGGCTGCCAATGTGGATCAGACGCTGGCGGTGGCAAAAAAGAGCCTGACTCCTGTATTTGCCGGCGTGACATCGGTGTTGGCGGACGGAACGGCAAAATCCCTGACGGCCTCCACGACTCCGTCAGTTACCGTGGAGATTACTTATAACGGCTCCAGTATCGCGCCTTCGGCCATCGGCAGTTACACGGTCACAGCCACCATCAATGATCCTGATTACACCGGATCGGCTTCGACGACCCTGAATATCTTGGATCCCGTGCAGGCCGCGGGGAACAAGATACAAAATTACGCCTCCACGGACGGTTCCTCCACCGCGCCCAGTGCTGCCGATTACACAACGGCAGGTGCCAATCTCGGGGCGATCACCGGAAATGCGAACGGAATGGCGCTGCTGAACGAAATCGTGGCCAATAAGAACGCCAGTGAGGTTGATTCCGTTGCAGAACTCGATGCGTTGGCAACCTTGGTAAATCAAATTCTGACAATAGCGGCCGGTGGAACCGCGAATCCTGCTCTTGCGGCTTCGGATTTCTCCGGAATCGGAATCAGCGGGGTAACGGCGGACAACCTAGCAGTTGTTCTGGCCGCGATCGCGGCTACCGCAGATGACGGAAGCGGAATCAACACCTTGGCGAAGTTTCAAAGTCTGGTGAACGGCGCAGTGAGCGGATTCAACAACGCCCTATCCAAGATTCAGAGCTACGAAGGAAGTAATAGTGTGCCACTGCTGACTGATTACGGAGCGACAGGAGTGACAGGCGTGGATAATTCGAACCTCGGAGCCATCAATAGTGCCATAGCTATTTTGCCAGTTTCTGCCACCGATAGTCGGGCGGAAGTACAGGCGATCGTGGATGCATATGGGAAGATCTTGGCGGCGGCGGATGGAACGGGAGGAAACGGGGTGCTGCCTGGAGTTGGTGATTATGCAGCAATCGGTGTGACTGGGGTGGATGCGGGAGCGGAAACATCGTTGCTGGGATCAGTGATCGATGGGAAATCGACCAGTGCAGTGGACACCGTGGCGGAGATGCAGGCGTTGGCCAATGCAGTACAAGGGGTGATGGACGGGGCTAACGGAACGGCAGGGTCACCGACGAAGGCGCAGTTGGAACTGCTGGGGATGACCGGGGTGACGGATGCCAACTTGGCGTTGATCCAAGAGGCCATCAAGAATGCCGGGGCAAATGGAGCGGACAGTTTAGCGAAGTTGCAGGGGTTGACCGACGGGGTGAACACGGCGACGACAGCTGCGTTGGCGAAGATCCGTGATGCGGCGCAGAACAATAGTGCGACGGGGAGCAATCCTTCGATCGCCGATTATACGGCGGCACAGGTGAGCGGGGTTAACGCCAGCAACTTGGCGGCGATCAACGATGTGCTCAACAGCGGTGCAGTGAATGGAGACGCAGCGGATACAACGGCGGAAATACAGGCGATCGTGGATGCGTATACGAAGATCTTGGCGGCGGCGGATGGAACGGGAGGAAACGGGGTGCTGCCTGGAGCTGGTGATTATGCAGCAATCGGTGTGACTGGGGTGGATGCGGGAGCGGAAACATCGTTGCTGGGATCAGTGATCGATGGGAAGGCGAGCAGTGCGGTGGACACCGTGGCGGAGATGCAGGCTTTGGCCAATGCGGTGCAGGCGGTGATGGATGGGGCCAACGGCACGGCGGGAGTGCCGACTAAGGCGCAGTTGGAACTGCTGGGTATGACCGGGGTAACAGATGCCAACTTGGCGTTGATCCAAGAAGCCATCAAGAATGCCGGGGCAAGTGGAGCGGATAGTTTAGCGAAGTTGCAGGGGTTGACCGATGGGGTGAACACAGCGACGACAGCTGCGTTGGCGAAGATCCGTGATGCGGCGCAGAACAATAGTGCGACGGGGAGCAATCCTTCGATCGCCGATTATACGGCGGCACAGGTGAGCGGGGTTAACGCCAGCAACTTGGCGGCGATCAACGATGTGCTCAACAGCGGTGCAGTGAATGGAGACGCAGCGGATACAACGGCGGAAATACAGGCGATCGTGGATGCGTATACGAAGATCTTGGCGGCGGCGGATGGAACGGGAGGAAACGGGGTGCTGCCTGGAGCTGGTGATTATGCAGCAATCGGTGTGACTGGGGTGGATGCGGGAGCGGAAACATCGTTGCTGGGATCAGTGATCGATGGGAAGGCGAGCAGTGCGGTGGACACCGTGGCGGAGATGCAGGCTTTGGCCAATGCGGTGCAGGCGGTGATGGATGGGGCCAACGGAACGGCGGGCGTGCCGACTAAGGTGCAGTTGGAACTGCTGGGTATGACCGGGGTAACAGATGCCAACTTGGCGGCTATCCAGAAAGCTATTGCAGACACGATCAACGATGGATCGGGGGTGGACAGTTTGGCGAAACTTCAAGCGGTGGTGAGTAGTGGGGCCAGTCAAGGTTTGGATCGGATCACTGCTTATGCGACCAGCGGAGGAACGACCGTAGCTCCCACGGAATACGACTATCAATTAGCAGGGGTAAGTGGAGTGACGGCATCCAACTTGGCCGGCCTGAATGCTGTGATTCGAACAAAGACTGCCTCGCAGGTAGATACAGCGTCCGAGATTCAGACTTTTGTCCTCGTTGCCATGCCGGATCTGATTGCCTTCCCGAGCAATGGCGCGGCGGCAACGCAGATCTCCATCTTAAAATCGACACTGACCGGCAATGACATGGTGGGGGGTGGGACGCCTTCCTTTGGATCCACCGTGGTTCCCTCAAACGGCTACTTGGCCGCGGTGCGTGGGAATTATGTTATGGTGACGAGAAGCAGCGGGCTGACGAGTGGTCCTATCTTTAGTTACACCACTACCGTAGGGGGTCAGAGCAGTACTGCGGTTGTATCTTTTAGTCCAGCGACCAATCCGGTTGTCGGTATTTCTTCCGGCGATGTGGCCATTCTGTCCATGCAGCAGGACGCCAATCTGCCCGGCATGTTTAAGATCATCTTTGCCGGAGTTCCGGGCGCAAACTACCAGGTCCAGAAGACGAGCGATTTGGTGAATTGGAGTAACGCGACGAGTGCGATTGCCAACAGCAACGGGTATTTCCAGTTCATTGACCCAGCTGCAACGAATAACAGGAGTTTTTACCGAAGTTATCGAATCCCAAATCCTTAAAATAGGATCGGGTGGGTGTTGGTTGAGGATAAGTTTTTTGTTCGCGTAACAACCTTCAGGCCAATTTTGAACTCAAGTGGCGGAAGGTAGGGATGAAACTGGGGGAGGTGGCTTTGCCATCAAGAGGCTCAGAGCGGCCGCGGAAGCTTGCACTTTCGGCGACGATAAACTTTTCGGTCCGAACATCTCCAAAAAGTTGAGCCTGATCACGGACTTCGATAGATTCCGTGGCGGAAATGTTTCCATGCATCTTGCCGTGAAGGATTACCTTATTGGCCTGAATATCGCCCTTGAGGATGGCATCCGCGCCGATCAGGAGGGTTCCACTCGAGATGATTTCACCCTCAAAGTGTCCGTTAAATTCAAGATTTCCGTCGAAGGCGAGGGAGCCTTTCAACTCAACCTGATCGGTGATGATGGCGCCGCCCCGATGATTGGACTGGGAGGAAGTGGATGAGGGCGCAGGGAAAGCCACGCCGGAATTACGTACTTGAGGGTCAGATTTAGTTCCAAACATTTTTAAATGATAAAGCGTAAAAAAACGAATCATCAATACCCAATAGTCGGTATTTGTTGAAATGCTTAAATATCATAGGTATGGAATGTGTTGAGAATTTGTCTAATTAAATGAGTGTATTGAGTGCTAGCCCAGAAAAGACAAAAGCCAGATTTAGAAAGCTTGGTCCCCATCGTTCGTCCAAAGGGATTTTAAGTTGGGACGATGAACCTTTCCGCAGGTTCTTTGAGAAGTCTCCCATTCCGATGATGATCGATGATATTCATCAAAGTCGTGGACCTAAAATCTGTCTTCAAATCAACGATTCATTCAAAAAGTTGTTTGGATACAGTCTGAAGGAAAGCAGAAATCTTAACGGCTGGTTTCGTCGCGCCTTTCCCGACTTGCAGTATCGAAAAAAAACCATCCGCAAATGGGAGCAGGATATCCGTAGGGCCCGCCGAAACGGGGGAGTCATGCCGTTAGTCCAACACCGCGTGCGGACCAAAGATGGACGGGACGTGGAGGTGGAGCTTGGGGGAGTAATCCTGGGTGAGTATCTTCTGACCACATTTACTGATCTCAACAAACGGGTCAGGACTGAAAAGCAACTGGCCGAAAGCGAGTCCTTATTCCGGATGATCTTTGAGAAGATGCCTGCCCCCGCTGCTCACGTGGATTTCGGCTCCAAAGACTATGGGAAAAACCCGGTTTTTTTCACCAATCAGGCCGTTCACCAGGTGTTTGGCTACACAAAGAAAGAACTTACGAATGTGGAGGCTTGGATGATAAGAGCCTATCCGGATCCTGTTTACCGGAAAACGATGCACGACAAGTTTTTTGGGCAGCTCGCCCGCCTAAAAAATGTGGGCGACATCCTGAAACCGATGGAGTTTGAGATGCGGTGCAAGGACGGAGGTGTAAAGCATATGCTCTGGACTGGCTTTAAGATGCCCCGCGGTTTTTTTGCGCTCTCCACGGATCTGACCGAGGTTCGTCAGGCCCAGGCGGATCTTCGGGTCGCGGAGGAAAACCTAAGAAAACTAGCCCGCCAAGAGGCACAAAGGTTGCAGCAAAAGCTGCAGACTAGCGTCGTGGCCTCTGCGGTGGCTCACGAGGTCAATCAACCCCTCAGTGAGATCCTGATAAAGAGCCAGTTGGCTCTGCAGCAGGCTGAATCGTTCCCGCAGTTGCCCGTCAGTCTGCGAGACACGCTACGTAGCCTAGTGGAGGACTCAAGAAGGGTAGATAGGACAATTGAGCGGATGCGGGCCTTGTTGCGTAATGTTCCGACCCAACTTATATCCACAGATCTGAGGGAGTGTGTCGACAGTTCGATCCTTTATCTAAAACGTGTCATGTCCGAAGGTAAAATTCGGCTTCAATCCAATCTCCCGAAGAAACCAGTTCGCGTTCTTGGGGATAGCAGTCAGCTCCAACTGGCGGTAACGAACCTCCTGCGTAACGCAACTGAAACAATTCAGGAGAGTGGATGCCGGAATCGGAAAATTTCTATCCAACTGGGCGCGAATCGAACGCATGCCGAGATCATAGTGGGTGACAGTGGTCCTGGACTTGCGCCTCATATTCGTCAACAAATCTTCTCTGTGCTGACATCGAACCGACCCAAAGGAACAGGTCTTGGCTTGTACCTAGTGAGGACGACAGTGGTCAATCATGGCGGGGAAGTTAGCGTGGGAGACTCGCCTTTGGGGGGTGCAGAATTCCGGGTCCGCATTCCCTTGGAACTCCCAGGGCGCTTAACAAAGAATGGATCCTCATGAAACTGCGTTGTGTCCTTCTGGATGATCAAACGATGTTTTTGCAACTGCTCGTTGCTATGATCAGAAATGTTCCCGGATTGGAAGTGATTGGTAGCTTTGCGCGGGTCACTCCCGCTCTTGATTTCTGCCAACGGAATGAAGCCGACTTGCTGATTTTGGATCTGCAGTTGCCCGACGGGTTGGGGCTTTCGGTCCTTAAAACGGCGGTGCGCAAGAATCGCAAAGTGAATGGCATCGTTCTTTCCGGCCATGCCAGTGAGTTTGTTTGTCCGACAGACCTTCGTCCGAATCTCAGGGCGGTAGTGGATAAAACCCAATCCTACGGAACTCTCCAAAAGGAGATCGCAGAGATTGTCCGACCCTTCGCTTCTTCTGTGGCTCATGCGAATCCTTGGGATCTTTTGACTGAGCGGGAGCGTCAGATTTATTCCATGGTCGGTCAAGGCAGGATGAGCAAGGAGATTGCCGAGGATCTCCGAATTGCCGTGCGGACGGTGGAAACGCACCGCAAGGCCATTTGCCGAAAGCTCAAGGTCAGTGGTCCTGAATTGATCCGACAAGCAGCGATTAATCTGCAAACCAACTTACCCTCCTAATACCCATCTGTTGGTATAGGCCGGTGGGCTCGTATGTGGGTAGTTTGAGGGGCAGTGACCGATATGACTTTTAGGCCAGTATTTGGCGGGAAGCTGGTTTCCTTGGAAAATGGACGGGCCCCATACGAAGATCGGCTCAAGGCCTTGGCCATGCAGGAGCGGGCGCTGGGCAAGGACCATCCCAATGTCGCCATCACTCTTCTGATTCTGGGTGATACCTGTAAGGGAGCGGGGGATAACAAAACGGCCAAGGAATTTTACGAGAGGGCCATGAAGATCCGTGAAGTCCACTTTGCCGAACGCAGCGATGAGGTAGCCGAGTGTAAGGAAAAGATCCGGAATTGCAGGAAGAAGGAGATTTAAATCGAAGACAAGGGTTGCAGTTGATCCTAACTCGGGAATGAGGTGAGCTTTGGCATAAAAGGGTTAAGATGGAAAGTTAGGACATAGAAGATCCAATCTCGTTGTCGCGATCTTATAAAAGGATTATCCGGAGAAAAATAAAAGCGTGGTTATTTTATCTAAATGTTCAGGGTAGTTGGATGAAATTACGCTCTTTATGTTTTGCATTGGTGGCATCGATTTGTTTGGGGTTAGGCGCAAACAACGGTCAAGCGGCGGTGCGAGCCTTGGCGGTTGTTACTCCGCCTTTCGTAGTGGAACAGGGTGAACATCTCACGGGATTTAGCATCGATCTATGGAATGAAATTGCGGATCGTTTGAAGTTAGAGACCGAATACAAGGTGCTCCCTGGGGTTCAGGCCTACTACCCCGCGATGAAATCGAAAAACGCGGATATGGTGGTTTCTGGAATCTTTTACACAAAGGAGAGGGACATGGAGTTCGACTTTGCCTATCCGATTTTGGAGTCGGGCCTGCAAGTGATGGTCTTGGAAAGTGGAACTGGTCTGCCATTGAACCCGTTTCGGAATGTGGCGGACCTTTTATTCTCCAAGGCGGCGCTGGTTTGGTTGATGGTCGCGCTAGTGATCGCGGTGGTGCCGGCGCATCTGATTTGGATGTTCGATCGTGGTAATGCGGATGGGGCGAGTCCCAAGAAGAACTATTTCCCTGGGATATTTGATTCTTTCACGTGGTCGGTCACCGCACTCGTGAATCAGGTGATGTGCTTGCCCCAGCATTGGCTGGCGCGAGTGATTGGGCTTCTCTGGTTATTTGCGGGAGTGGTTTTTGTGGCTCTTTATACGGCAGAGCTGACGGCGACGTTGACGGTGCAACATTTGCGCAGTGCAATCCAAGGGCCAGGGGATCTGCCTGGGCGAAAAGTAGGTACAATTGCACTGAGCACGTCGGAGGCTTATTTGAGGGGAATCCAGGCGGAGGTGGTTTCCTATGACAATACAAAGGAGATGCTTCAGGCGCTGATGGATAAAAAAGTGGACGCCTTGTTGTTCTCATCTGCCACGTTGCGTTATCTTTCGTTACATGAGGGGAAGGGGCGGGTCATGATGGTGGGTCCTGAGTTTAATCGTCAGAATATCGGTTATGTTTTTCAGTTAGGGGATCCGTTGCGTAAAAAAGTGGGAAATACCCTGTTGGCCTTGAGAGAGGACGGCACGTACGATCGGATTTACGAGAAGTGGTTTGGAAAAGAGGACTAAAGAGATCCTGCGGTCCGAGGAAAGGCGCGAGGGGAGATAAAAAAGGGCGGGATTATTTGCTGTTGGGGCTTTGGGTGATGGATTCCATGACGCGGTTTAAGTTGAAGGTGCCTGGTTTTTGGCGTGGGGGAAATTCACGAAAGCTCTGGAGCCATTGACCGATGTATTGTCCTGCGGGGGCGATCATAAACATGTGTTCGAGGTACCAGCGGGGGTAGTCCATCCCGATGTCGGGGGCGAGCTCGAATGGGTCCATGCGAAGATTGACGAGTGTAGGTGCGCGAAGTTCTTCGAAGGGTTGCAGCCAAACGTGCATGCCATGCGCATTTTGTTTGAGGAAAGTGGCTTTCCAGTCTCCGTAGCGCAAGGCGGCGACACTGCCATCGTCTGTCCAATAGAGGAACTCTTGGCGTGGCCATGGGCTCTGGTTTTGGAGTGCAGGGAGAAGGTTGTACCCATCCAAGTGGACTTTGTAGGTACGGTCCCCGATTTTTCGTCCCTGAAGAAGTTCTGCTTTTACCTCGGGGTCCCCTGCGGCGGCGAGCAAGGTGGTGAGCATGTCTTCGTGGGCACCGACGTGATTGATAACGGTTCCAGGGGGGATGACGCCGGGCCATTGGATAATGCAAGGGACACGGTAGCCCCCCTCCCACTGGGTGTTTTTTTCTCCGCGAAACATGGTGGTACCCCCGTCAGGCCAGGTAAAGGCTTCGGCCCCATTATCGGTGGAGTACATGATGATGGTGTTTTTCTCGAGATCTAGTTCGCGAAGTTTATTGAGTAGCTGGCCGATTTGGCGGTCGTGCTCCACCATGCCGTCGGCGTAGATCCCAAGGCCGGTTTTACCTGCGACCCCTTCTTTTAGGTGGGTAAAGATGTGCATTTTTGAGGAGTTCCACCAGAGAAAGAAGGGTTTATTTTCTGCTTTAGCTTGATCGAGGAAGGCGAAGGCGTGGGTGTTAACCTCTTCGTCAAACGTTTCCATGCGTTTTCGGGTGAGGGGGCCGGTGTCGGTGATTGGCCCCCCGGCAAAGCTGTGGATGACGCCGCGTGGGGCAAATTTCTTTTTAAAGTCGGCTTTTTTCGGGTAGTCGGGGTGTTCCGGTTCTTCTTCTGCATTGAGGTGGTAGAGGTTACCGAAAAACTCATCGAAGCCGTTTGCGGTGGGAAGCATTTCATCGCGATCGCCGAGGTGGTTTTTGCCGAATTGGCCGGTCTTGTAGCCACGGGCGCGGAGGAGAGTGGCAAGAGTGGGATCTTCTTTTTTGAGGCCTTCGGGCGCACCTGGAAGGCCGACTTTGGTTAGACCCGTACGAATCGGGGATTGTCCGGTGATGAAAGCGGCACGACCAGCGGTGCAGCTTTGTTGGCCGTACCAGTCGGTGAATAGAGCGCCTTGGCGGGCGAGTCGGTCGATGTTCGGGGTTTGGTATCCCATCATGCCGAGGTTGTAGGCGCTGATGTTGAACTGGCCGATGTCGTCTCCCCAGATGACAAGAATATTTGGGGGGCGAGTTTTTTCAGCTGAAAAGGAGAGATTAGGGAGGAGGGCGAGTAGAGCCAGAAGGGCAAACTTCATATAGAATAGTAAGCGGAAGTGAAATGGGATGAGAACTTAAATATAGGGGGCCATGAGGGGTGAACCCGGTTTAGATTAGAAAGAGTCTGGGGGATGCTTGGAGGACGCTGTGTGGTTGAAAATCGCCCAGTTCACCACTTCTTTGAGGGAATTAGAAGTAGTTAAAGAATAGAATAGGGACTGGAACCGCGTTCAATACCACAAACAATCCATAAACTTTAAAAACCTACCGGCGGAGGGGGTCGAACCCACACGCCCTTGCGGGCAACGGATTTTGAGTCCGTCGCGTCTGCCAGTTCCGCCACGCCGGCTAAGGTAAGATTTATAATCCTCCATAGGATAGGGTTGTGACAAGGGGTTTTCCTTATCCAGAAGTAGGGTAGAATCATCGAGTGAAATATTTGCGTTATGGTCTTTGGGGATTGGCTCTTGGGATGGTTGTGTGGTGGGTAAGCGATCGGATGATTGGAACGAAGCAAGAGGAGGTGGAGCCTCGTGTCCGAAACGTTTCGAGTCAAAAAATTGATCGAATGTTGGGCTCTGAATTACCCAAGGCAGACCAAGGTAAGAAAGGCAAAGTGAAGGGGACTTTTGATGGGACGATCGATACGGGAGCAGGGCAGGAGATTCCCGGGGAAAAGATTCTTCGCTTTAAGGACAAGTCTGGCTACCAGCGGTTTCTCAAATCGGCCCCAGCGGGTGTGGTTTTAGATCAGATGGACGGGTTACAGGCGGTTCGGGTGAAGGATGGGGAGTGGTTGAAATCGATGACGAAAACTTCCGATCTAGAAGTGGGGAAGAACTACTACGTGGCAGTTCCTGAGGTTCCTGGGGAAGTTAAAACGATGGGAGATGCGTTTTATCGTGTGGTGGGATCGGATGCACTGAAGTTGATGGGGGCCGAGAGTGTTTCAGCAAATTGGGGCAAAGGGGTTCTGTTGGCCTTACTAGATACGAGTCTAAATCCGACCAGTACAGGTCTTGGAAGTGAGGAGGGACACGGAACAGCTATGGCGTCTTTGATTGGGGGAAGGGGAGGTGCGGCGCCAGGGGCAAAGATTCTGGGGTTTACGGTTTTGGATGGGAAGGGGACGGGCGATAGCTTTTCGTTGGCCAAAGCCATTTATGCGGCGGTGGATCAGGGGGCAAAAGTGATTAACATGAGTTTAGGATCCTCGGGGGACTGTGGGGTCGTACGGGAGGCTGTTGCGTATGCGCTTTCCAAACAGGTGGCTTTGGTGGCTGCGGCGGGGAATGAGGCGGTGAATCGGGTGGCGTATCCAGCAGCATATGAAGGGGTGGTGGCGGTGGGATCGGTAGATGGGGATCGGGGCAATGCCCAACATCTCTATTTTTCGAACCGCGGAGAAGCTGTGGATGTGGTGGCCCCTGGATTCGCGGTCGTGGCAGATTGGCCGGGAGGAAAAAAGGTCGAAGTAAGTGGAACATCGGCATCCACGGCTTTGGTAAGTGGAGCGATTGCTGCAGTTCTATCGAGAGAGCCCAATTTAACGGGAAAGCAGGCGGCCGATTTAGTCATTCGATATGCAAATGATACGGGTGTGGCGGGTGTGGACGAGGAGACGGGTGCTGGTGTTGTTGATTTGCAAAGAGTGTTTGAGAGAAATCAGCGTGGCATTGTTGATTTAGCAACAGCGGGAGTGGTGCTGGATTCAAACAATGGAAAAGTAACCGTGGCGGTGCAGAATCGGGGGACGGAAACGGTAAGTTCTCCAGTGATTGAGATTCGTGCGGGGGAGACAACGAGGAAATTTTATCCAGGGTCGTTAGCTCCAGGTCAGTCCATGGAGGAGTTTGTGCAATTTGATCCAGTAAGAGCGAAACAGGAGGGGGGAATTGCGGTCGGAGCCAATGTGGAGGCTCCCAAGGGAAGTGATCAGAGAAATAAAAACGATATGTGGTCGGGTTGGTTTAAGATTTCGAAGTAAGGGGGAAGGGGTGAGGGAGATTTGGGATGTTTGATTTTTAATTTTTGATTGAGGAAAAGATACTCACGTCCCGCATTCCCGGCCCCGACAAGAGTACGGGGTAGAACCGCAAAGGGTGGGGGGATAGGGATTTTTAATTTTGAATGTTTAATTCTGGATTGGCGGAGGGCGCCCGCAACGGGCGGGGAATAAAAGTTTTTAAATTCTAAAACAGGCTTGCAGTAAACAGCTAGATGTTTAAGCTAGGTGTATGAAAGTAAGTTTGTCGATGGGGGCGTTTGAGGCGAAGAACAGGCTATCGGAATTATTGAATCTGGTGGCGGGGGGGCAGGAGGTGGTGATTACGCGTAGGGGGAAGGTGGCGGCGCGCTTAGTAGGGCCGAAAAACGGGGATGAAAAAGCGGGTGAAAACTGGGTGGAGATGGCGCGAAAGATTCGTGCGAAGACTAAGCAGGGACGAAAGGGGATTCGAGAGCTGATCGAACTAGGTCGAAGGTTTTGAAATCTGCGGTTCTCGATGCGTCGGTCACGGCGTGCTGGGTTTTGACGGATGAGAGCCAGTCCAAGGCGGATGATATTTTAGAAAAAGTGGGCGAGGGAAAGCTCGAGGTAAGAGTTCCCGAATTATGGGCGCATGAGATGTTGAATGTGCTTTTGAGTGGGTGTCGGATGGGTCGGATGAGTCAGGAGGTGATGAACGAGTCCTGGGCATTGGTGCAGAGTTGGCCCGTGGTGCGTCTGACGATGCCGGTGGAGAGAATGGGGCGGTGGGGGGAGTTAGCAGTTCGCTTTGAGGTATCTTCCTATGATGCGGCTTATTTGGAGTTGGCGGAGAGATTGCGTTCTCCACTGTATACTTTTGACCAGAAACTTGGGCGAGCAGCGAAGGTGCTTGGACTCTCGCCTGATTAGGAGGTTGTGCTGCTTGGAGTTGGTTCGACGTCGGAAATAGGCTGAAGGGATTTAGGGGTTAAGGGGTTAAGGGGTTAAGACCCGACAAGAGTGCGGGGCAGGGCTGGGGTAGAGCCGCAAAGGGTGGTGATCAACCTGGGACTTCGGATTGGAGGGGGGCGTCGCCTAGTTGCATCGGTTCAAGAATGATGTCTTTCACGGTGCCACCGGCAGGAATCATTGGAAGAACGTGCTCGGTATACGGAACCATGACGTCGAGAACGTAGGCGGTTTTTGAGGCAAGCATGCGTTGGAGCGCAGGGCGGATCTCTTCAGGTTGTGTGATGCGTTCGGCGGGAACCCCAAAGCCTTGGCAGATCGGAAGGTAATCGGGAAAGATTGCTGTAGGGGATTTGGGATCACCCAAGAAGGTGTGACCGCGGTTGCTGGCGAAGAAGCGGTCCTCCCACTGGACAACCATGCCGAGGTACTGGTTGTTAATGATGATGGCTTTGGCAGGAATATTTTCCGCAATGGCGGTGGCTAACTCCTGTACGTTCATCAGGAAGGAACCGTCGCCGTCTATATCGACGACCTCACGCTCGGGGCAAGCGACTTTAGCCCCAAGCGCAGCTGGGTAGCCGTAGCCCATCGCGCCCAAACCTGCGGAGGTTAGGAAGCTGCGGGGGTGATGGAAGTCGTAGAACTGTCCTGCCCACATCTGGTGCTGACCAACGCCTGTGGTGATGATGGCCTCGCCTTTGGTCAGGCGGCATAGCTCCTCGATGACCTGCTGGGGCATGATTCGGCCAGGGATAGGTTTGTAGGAGAAGGGATATTTTTTGCGCCACGTGTCGATCTGCTCGCGCCACTTTTGGAATCGTTTGGGCAAGTGGGAGTGAGAGCGGCGAGACAGGATCTGATTGAGATTTTTCAGGGCAAGCCGGACATCGGCAAGGATGGGAAGGTGGACGACCTTATTTTTATTGAGCTCGGATGCATCCACATCGATGTGAACGATGGTGGCTTTTTTTGCGAACTCAGAAACTTTTCCTGTGACACGGTCATCAAAGCGAACTCCAAACGCTAGGAGTAGATCGCAATCATCGACTGCGTAGTTGGCGTAGACGGTTCCGTGCATGCCAAGCCATTTGAGAGATTGAGGATCGGTTTCAGGAAAACCTCCGACACCCATGAGAGTGGTCGTCACGGGGATTCCTGTGCTTCGGGCGAATTTCAGGAGATCGGCTTCGGCCTCAGAGGTGATGATTCCGCCTCCGACGTACAAAACGGGGCGGTCGGCTTTTTCGATCAGGCCCAAGATTTCATTGAGAGCCACTTCGTCTGGCGCGGGAAGGGGGCGAAATCCGGGAATATCCATAGTGGCGGGCCAGGTCACCTGAGCCGTAGCTTTTTGGACGTCTTTAGGAATATCGATAACAACGGGGCCTGGGCGACCCGAGGTAGCGATGTGGAAGGCTTCTGCAACAATGCGGGGGATGTCGCCCGGATGCATGACGAGGTAGCTATGTTTGACGATGGGCAGGGTGACGCCGAATACATCGGTTTCCTGAAAGGCGCCTCGGCCGATCGCGGTTGTGGGGACTTGGCCCGTGATGGCAACCATCGGAACGGAGTCCATAAAGGCATCGGCGATTCCCGTGACAAGATTGGTAGCTCCGGGGCCTGAGGTAGCCATGACGACGCCGACTTTTCCGGTCGCGCGGGCGTATCCCTCTGCCATGAAGGCCCCGCCTTGTTCGTGACGGGGGAGAATAGTGCGGATTTTTTTAGAACGTGTCAGGGATTGGTGGAGCATCATGCTGGCACCGCCGGGGTAGGCGAAGATGGTGTCGACGCCAGCGTGTTCGAGAGCTTGGACAAGGAGATCGCATCCCATGGTGGGGGGCGACAGCTTGGATCGACCTTGGGAAGGCTTCTTCGAGGGAGACTTGGATTTCACTTTGCTCATAAAGATAAATCATAGTCGTTCAAAACGGCAAATTCTAGCTAAATTATCGATTTTTAAATTGACCAGTCTGACCAGTCGAATATTATAAATTAATGAAATCAGTGCCTGCTTATGAAGCGAAGTCGAAATTTTCCGAGTATTTGAGGGCAGCCTCAGAGGGGGAGACTTTTGTGATCACGCGCAATGGGCAGCGGATGGCGGAGTTGAGGCCTTGTCAGGGGCCTGAGTTGCGAAGAAAGAGGGGGATGATGAGGGAGAAGTTTGCGGCTTTGGGCGAGAAGTTTAGTCGCCCGTTGGAGGAGTTTTCTGCACCCGCATGAAACTGCTGATTGATACGGCGGCGTTAATTTGGTTTTTGCGTAAGGACGAGGAGATTTCAGCTCGTGCGGCGGGTGCGATTGAGGATTCGCGGAATCAGGTTTATGTGAGCGCGGCCGCGCTGTGGGAGATTTCGGTCAAGGCTGCGACGGGGGCGTTGGTGGCTCCTGAGGGCTTGGGGGAGACGTTAAGTCAGGATTTAGAGGAAGCGGGGTTTCGAATTCTTCCGATTGAGGGTAGGCATGCGGAGGAGGTGTATCGGCTTCCTCGGGTCCATCCAGATCCGTTTGATCGGTTAATGATTGCGCAGTGTCGATGTGAAAAGATGACGGCGGTGACGAATGATGTGACGTGGTCGGATCGGCGGTACGAGATCGCGACGGTATGGAAGTAAACGGCCCTTCTACGCTCCTAACCCGCTTCGCGGAGGAGCTACGAAGGGTTGCACCCTCTTTTTTCTTTTCACCTCGCGGGCTCGGCGGAGTTACGAAGGGTTGGTAGTTAGATGTGTTTGGAATCGGCGTGGTCTTTGACCGTGTAGCCGGATTCCTGGCGTTTGTGATTCACCTCGTTTTTCTTCACGTAGCCTTGATAGATGTCCTCGGCGGTCATGCCGAGGGTCTGAGCCAGTGAGACGAGGAAGTGAAAGAGATCAACCACTTCGACGCGGGCATTTTGTTCGTCGATCTTTTGATATTTGGCCCACCATTTCCAAGGGAAACTATCGATCAGCTCGGCCAGTTCTTGAGACATGGCCCGGGTGTAGTTGAGAGCCCACTTGGTTTTTTCGTCTGGGGAGAGGTTAGCAAGATCGACCCCGATCTTTTTGTTGAGGAGGTCCTGCATGCGGAAGATTTCGTCTAATTTGTCGGGTGATGACATAGAGTAGGGGTAGCGGGTAGGAGCGGAAGAGGGAGACTTTTTTACAGAAAAACAGAGTCGGATGTGAAGAAATCGGCAAGCAGGTTGGACGGAGGGAAGGGGAAAGGGTAACAAGTAAGGATGCGTGATGTGGTAATTTTAGGAAGTGGATGTGCGGGTTGGACGGCCGCTCTTTATCTGGCACGGGCAAATTTAAAGCCCTTGGTTTTGACGGGAACACAAATGGGGGGATTGCTGACCACAACGTCGATTGTGGAAAATTATCCTGGGTTTCCCCAAGGAGTGGATGGGACGGCCTTAATGGTCCAGATGATGGAGCAGGCGCAAAAGTTTGGAGCCGAGGTAGAGTTTGGGGTGGTGGCGGATCAGGTTACTTTGGGAAAAGGAAAGCAGCAGATTTGTGCCGGAAAAAAAATCATTGAGACGAAGGCTTTGATTGTTTCCACGGGAGCGGGGCACCGTCATTTAGATGTTCCGGGGGAAAAGGAGTTGGAGACGAAGGGAGTTACGTACTGCGCAACGTGTGACGGGGCTTTGCCGATGTTTCGCAATCAGCCTGTGGTGGTGGTGGGGGGAGGCGATTCGGCGTGTGAGGAGGCGACATTTTTAACGCGATTTGCATCGAAGGTTTATCTGGTGCATCGCAGGGGAGAGTTGCGGGCCTCGAAGATCATGGCGGAGCGGGCTTTGGGAAATCCAAAGATTCAGCCTGTTTGGAATTCTGTGGTGGAGAGTGTGGAGGGGGTGAAGGAGGGTAAAGTGACAGGGGTCAGGTTGAAGGATACTGGAACTGGAAAGAGTTCGGTTCTCGCGTGCGCGGGCGTTTTTATCGCGGTCGGACATGTTCCCAACACGCAGATTTTTAAGGGGCAACTTAATATGGATGAGGCGGGCTATTTACAGTTGGCGACGGGGAGTCGGACGAATGTGGAGGGGGTTTTTGGGGCGGGGGATTGTGCGGACAAGGTGTACCGGCAGGCCATCACTGCAGCGGGGATGGGGTGTATGGCCGCGATTGACGCGGAGCGTTACTTGGCTGGAGGTTGAACCGCGGCAGGAGGGGCGGTGGGGACGGGTGCAGCGGAGTTGGGCGGTGGGGGGAGGCTCTCGAGAAGGGAGCGGGCTTCTGGGAGAAAGGCGCTTCCTGTTTTTGCGGCAATGATATCGGTGAGGACTTGGCGGGCGGCCTCGGGTCGATTTTCCTGGATTTGTATGCGTGCGAGGCCAACGGCGGATCCGGTACGGAAAGCGTCAGCAGGTTGGGTCGTCATGATTCGGAGGAAAAGGGTTTGGGCTGCGGCGCGGTCTCCGCTGGCGGCGAGTTGGTTCGCTTGGGCGAAGCGGGCGGCAGAAGCGAGGGGGTGGGAGGGGAAGTCGCGGGTAAACTTTTCATAGAGGGATGCGGCTTCGCGGAACTCTTTTTTTGAGGTGGCGGAGGAGGCTGATTCTAAAATGGCTAGGGCGGTGGCAGGTTGACCGGGGTAGTCGCGGATGAGCTGAGCCCAGGTCTCAGGCCCTGGTTTGGTCTCGAGCAGGAGATTTGATTCGGATCTGGCTTTTTCCGATTTGGAGTATTGCCAGAGGAGAAGGGCGATGCCGGCGAGTAGGGCAAGGGTGATCGGGATGAGGATGCGGGGTTGAAGCCATGGAGGGATCTGGGCAGGGAGGAGGCGGGGCTCCTCTGATGGGACGGTGGTAGGGGACGACATGAGGCGATGAGGATGGGAAAAGGTAGGCTTGAGGGCAAGTCAGTACCTTCATGGGGGGTGAATTTTGGGGGCTATTTGTGATGGGAATAGGTGTTGACGTTGTGGTTAGATGTGGGTAAAAATGGGTAATAGAGGTTAAATCTGTTTATTCGTGGTGAACAAATACATATGACGATGAAAGAGGCGTATACGGATCGGTTTGAGTTTTCCTTGGACGACAAGGGAAGGCTCTCCGTGCCCGTGGAGTGGAGGGGGGAAGCATTCGAGAAGCGATTTTTGGTCATGCCCTCGTCAGACGGATGTTTGCGAATTTACCCTGCGAGTTTTCTTGGGAGAGAGATGGAAAAGTTGTCCAGCCTCGGAGCGACTTCTGCGGATGCGCGTCGGAAAAGTTTGGAAAAACTGGCGAGTGTAATTCAGGCGGCTGAGCCGGATCAGCAGGGAAGAATCATGATCCGCGAAAAATTTAGGCAACACGCGGGGTTGGGTCGGCAAGCGGTTTTAGTGGGAAGGTTGGATCATTTTGAAGTTTGGGACCCGAAGAAGTGGAAAAAAATTGCCCCGCCTGCCACGACATTCGAAGAAGTGGCCAAGGAGGTGGGACTATGATGATCGATTCGATCGCTTTTGTGCCTCGCCATATTTCGACGGGAGTCTGCCTTCCTCACTCTCCGAAACTTTTCCACGGTACCGCAGTTCATCGTCGCCTCAAAAGTGGCCGATGGCTCTCGCGGTGTCGGGAACTCCTCCGAATTACCGGGGGAAGAAAAACAACCGACTCTCGCAACTGATTCCGTAGGACGCGCCCGGGAGGCACGTTCCAGCGGATCGGTTCGGGCGTCCCAGGAGGTGAGGATATGGACTGGAAGCAGATGATGAGGGGAAAACTCGCATGCGGCTTTTCTTGCCGCCGAGACGCTTCCGGAAGAGTTGAGGGTCACGGGGTGGTGAAGCTTCCGAAACGCAATGCGTATGAAATCATCGGCCTCCGGAGACCCGTACGACGGGAAATCCTCCGGTTGCGTCCCACCCCCTAAGGCGTGGAACACGTCCCTGTTCTTTTGGAGGAGATCTTGACCATGTTGCAACCGGCTCCTGGGCGCACGATGTATGACGCGACGTTTGGGCGCGGGGGTCATACTCGTGCCTTCCTGAAGCAGGGAGCTCGTGTGGTAGCTCTGGATGTGGATCCTGCCGCCGAGGTAGAGGCGGAAAAGTTGACGGCTGAGGTGGGTGCAGATCGGTTTCGTTTCCACCGTGTGAATTTCAGTGATTTGGCCAGCGTGGCGGAGAAAGAGGGTGCTGCAGATGGCCTTTTGCTCGATCTGGGAATTTCCTCTCCGCAAGTGGATCAAGCTGAGAGAGGATTTAGTTTTCAGCAGAGCGGTCCGCTGGATATGCGTATGGATCCGACTCGTGGCACGACGGCGGCTGATCTGGTGAATCATCTTTCCGAGCCAGAGTTGAGAAACCTTTTGCGGGATGGCGGAGAGGATCGGGATCCAGGAAAAATCGCGCGGGCGATTGTGAGAGCCCGACCCTTGGTCACGACGGCGGACTTGGCCACAGCGGTATGCCGAGCGACACGACCTGCCCGGCCGGGGATCAAGCATCCTGCGACAAGAACGTTTCTGGCTCTTCGCAGAGCAGTGAATCGGGAGGGAGAAGTGTTGGATCGTGCTTTAGCTGCGGTTCCGAAGGTTTTGCGAGCAGGGGGAAGGATGGCGGTCCTGACGTATCACTCGGCGGAGGATCGGGTGGTGAAACATTGGATTCGAGATCATGCGGAGGAAGAAAAACGGGAGATGGGAATGGCTTTTGGGCAGCCCAATCCTGAGCATTGGGTGAAAGCGTTAGATGAGAGCGTGCCCACGGAGGAGGAGATTGCAAAAAATCCTCGTGCGCGAAGTGCACGATTACGTGGAGCGGAGCGATTGGGGGAGGTGAAGTCGTGAGCCGTAATCAGATTCGCAGAACGAATCAGGTGGGAGGAACGCAGTTGGCTCGTTTTCTTTTAGCGGCGGGTCTGGCGACCTCCTTGGTAGTGGCTTTTGTTCTTTTGCATGTCTCGAACATTCGGGCAGCGGGAGAGTTGAAAAAACTAGAGACGGCCAGGGCTAGGCAGGAGGATATTTTGAAATCGGCGCGTCTTTTGTCCGAAAAGTTGCGATCTCCCAAGTATTTGACGGAGCAGGCGGCGCATATGAATTTAGGTTTGGTCAGCGTGAGTGAGTTGGAAATGTATGAGACCCCTGTCCGGAAAACTTGGCAAGCGACGGATTTAGCAAAAGAGGAGGCAAGGTGAACCCGCGCCGGCGAATCATGGCGGTATCGTTCGTTTTCGCTTTTTGCTTAACGGTTGTGTCGTGCAAGTTGATATGGATTCAGTTGGTGAAGCAGGAGAGTTATCGGGCGGAAGCGATTCGCTGTCATACCCGCGGGGAACCCGTGCCAGCCCAGCGAGGCTCCATTTTGGATGTGAGTGGTCGGGTGCTCGCACAGAGCATGCCGCTCATTGAGGTTCATTTGGATGGGAAGATTCTTGCGCAGGAGCCTAAGGAGCTGCCAGTGATTGCTTCGATTTTGGGAGTTTCTGCCGAGTGGTTGAAAGGCCAAGTAGATCCCGAGAATCGTTATCTAAAAGTAGCAGAAGGAATCAGTGTGGAGACGGAAGGGAAATTAAAAGCCAGCAAGTTGCGTTCCGTCATTACGGAAAGAAAAACGGCACGAAATTATCCGAACGGGTCGGAGACGGCTCAAATTTTAGGGTATGTGAATTCGATGGAAGTGACGCCTGTGGGAATGGCTAAGCCACTGACGGTGGAGGTGGGGGAGGCGGGTGTTGAAAAATCGATGGATCGGTACTTGCGAGGAGTAGCTGGAGAGAGACGAATCATTCAAGACGTGAGACGCAGAGAAATTCCCTACTTCCGTCTGAGTGATCGTCCCGCACGAGATGGATATCATGTGGTTTTGACCGTCGATCAGGGAATCCAGCACGTTGTGGAGCGGGAGGCCGATGCCTTGGTGGAAAAGTATCAGCCTGAGACTTTACAGATTGTCGTGCTTCGTCCGAGTACGGGGGAAATTCTGGCGATGGTGAGTCGGCCCACGTTTGATCCGAACCAAAGAGCTACGTACGAGTCTTGGGCGGTAAAAAATCGAATTCTCGCAGACACCTACGAGCCGGGATCCACCTTTAAAATTGTGACGGTAGCAGCCGCACTGAATGAGAAAGTAGCCGATCTGAACAGCACTTTCTTTTGTGAAAATGGAGAGATGTTTTATGGAGGATCATCACTCAAAGATCATGAGGATTATGGAATGTTGACGTTGCGTGAGGTGGTAGCCAAATCAAGCAACATCGGAATGGCAAAGCTGGCGATTCAGTTAGGGGAGGAGAAGGTGCATGAGTACGCGAGGTTGTTTGGGTTTGGTCAAAAAACGCAACGGGGGGAGGGAGCGCTGCCTGGGGAGGAGGGGGGTTTGCTGAGACCGATCCGAAGGTGGAGCAAGCTTTCGATCACGCGTATTCCAATGGGGTACGAAGTGGCCGCTACAAATTTGCAAATGGCGTTGGCTTACGGTGCGATCGCCAACGGGGGGAAGAGGATGGAACCACGCATCATCAAAGCCGTGGTGGATCGTGACAATCGGGTTGTGTTGCAGTTCCTTCCTAAAGTGGTTTGCCAGGCCATTCAGCCTGAGGCAGCAGAAAAAATGGTGGAAGCTTTACGGGGTGTGGTTTCGGATCAGGGTACGGCCGAAGGGGCGCAGGTCCCTGGGTATGAAGTGGCGGGAAAAACAGGAACTGCACGAAAAGTGGTTCAAGGAGATTATGCAAAGGACAAGTACCGGGCGTCCTTCATTGGATTTCTTCCAGCCGAAAAACCGGAATTTCTCGTTTCCATCATGGTGGATGAGCCAAAGGGGAAAGTTTACTACGGAGGATTGGTGGCAGGTCCTGCTTTTAAAAATATCGCGACCCAGGTAGCGGAGCAGTTGCACTTAAATCGAGGGGCTGTGGTGGCACGCCGATCTTCACCATGAAGCTGACGGATGTCATGAAAGGAGTTGAGGTGAAGGAGTGGCAGGGAGGCCAAGAGGCAGATGTGTCGAGCTTGGCGTACGAATCCCAAAAGGTACGAAAGGGTTCCATTTTTTGCACATGGAAGGGGGAAAAAAGTGATGGGCACGCGTATGTACCTGATGCGCTTCAGCGCGGCGCAGTGGCCGTAGTGGCGGAGCAGAAGGCGAAAGAAGCGAACGTTCCAAGAATCCGGGTGGAGAGCGGACGGAGAGCCTTGGGAAGGATGGCGGCAAATTTTTATGGAAACCCATCCAAAGAGCTGCGTGTGTTGGGTTTGACGGGGACGAATGGAAAGACCTCCACGGCTTTGCTTGTGCAATCGCTGTTTCAGGGTTGTGGGTTGAGTTGTGGTTATCTTGGGACGATTGGAAATGATTTAGGTAGGGGCATTCAGCCGGCGAAACAAACGACTCCAGAAGCTTTGGATCTGCAGGCGATGTTGGCTGAGATGCGGGAGAATGGGTGTCGTGCGGCATCGATGGAGGTGAGTTCCCATGCATTAGAGCAGGGTCGGACAGAGGGAGTTCATTTTGCGGGCGCCATTTTCACAAATTTGGGAAGAGATCATTTGGATTATCACAAAACGATGGCGGCGTATGAGAATGCAAAGGGGAAGTTATTTGAGGGACTTACGGAGGGGGCTTTTGCGGCGATTCATCAGGAGGATCCTGCTGGTGTAAGGATGGAAGCAAGGTGTCGTCTAGGAGTTCGAGTCGTTACGTACGGCATCGATCGGGGCGATGTGCATACGAAGAATTTGCGAATGGGGATGGAGGGAAGTTCGTTTCTTCTTTGCACGCCCGAGGGGGAGGTGCCAGCGACCCTTCCGTGGTTGGGGCGCTTCAATGTATCCAATGCCCTGGCTGCCGCTGCGGCTGCGATGCAGGCAGGCTTTTCAGCTGAAAAGGTTGCGGCGGGTTTAGGGCGAGCACCTGCGGTCCCTGGGCGTATGGAGAAAGTGGCCCATGCGGGTGAAATTTCCGTTTTGATTGATTACGCCCATACGGAGGATGCAGTGGGGGCTGCTTTGAGTACGTTAAAACCTTTCACCCGAGGATCGTTGTGGGTGGTGTTGGGTGCGGGAGGAGATCGTGACCCGGGGAAGCGACCAGCGATGGCAGCGATGGCAGCCCGGTGGGCAGACCGGATTGTGCTGACTTCCGATAATCCGAGGAGTGAGGATCCGAAAAAGATTTTGAAAGAAATGGCGGCAGGGTTGCCCAAGGGTGCTTCCGTCCAAGTTTTGGAAAATCGCGTCGAAGCGATTCGAGCGGCTGTGCTATCTGCAGCTGCAGGAGATGTGGTGTTGGTCGCTGGCAAAGGGCATGAGGAGTATCAGGAAATTTGTGGAGAGAAGTTACCTTTTTCCGATCGGCGCGAAGTGGAGCGGGCTTTGGCGGAGAGGAGTCGATTATGAAATCCCTCTCTTTATCCACCTTGGCAGAGTTGGCGGGAGCGGAGTTGATTGCAGGAAATGGAGAGAGAGTGGCTACGGGCGTGGGGATTGATTCGAGAACGATCCATCCTGGGGAACTTTTTGTGGCGATTCGTGGGGAAAAGCAGGATGGGCATGCGCATGTACTGGAAGCGGCGGAGAAAGGCGCGATTGCGGCTCTCGTTGAAAAACCTGTGACCGTGAAAGTAGCGCATGGATTTTCAATCCTTCGTGTTCCGAATACTCAAATCGCGCTCCAGAAGATGGCAAAAGGGTACCGACGCCTTCTCTCGGTGCGTGTTGCATCGATCACAGGGAGTTCGGGCAAAAGCAGCACCAAAGAAATGTTGGCCGCTGTGCTTGAGACAACGGGTCGAACCCATCGGACGAAAGGAAATTTGAATAATCACTTTGGGGTCCCGCTCACCTTGCTGGGAATCGGGGCTGAAGATCGTTGGGCGGTGGTGGAGTTAGCGATGAATTCTCCTGGAGAGATTGGCGCTTTGGCTGAACTGGCGGGCCCTGAGGTGGGAGTAGTTACGAATATTGGGTGGGCGCATATCGAGGGGATGGGATCAAAAGAGGAAACGGCAAAGGAGAAGGGCGCGTTGTATCGGGCACTTCCGGCGGATGGGCTTGCCATCAGCAATGCGGATGATCCTTTGGAAAAGATTACTTTGGAAGGGTGTCGGGCGAGAGTGGTGCGGGTCGGTAGATCGAAAGGGGCGGATTATCGAATGGGAGAGGTCACGTGTGAGGGAAATTCAACACGATTTGTTTGTGAAGGCCCGAGAGGGAAAATGGCCGTCCGAATTTCGGTTCCAGGTGCGCATATGGCGATGAATGCGGCTCAAGCTTGGGCGGCTGGGGTGGAGCTAGGAGCGGAGCCCAAGGCGGCGGCCACAGCATTGGAGAAGGTTCAGCTGCCTCCAGGCAGGGTGAAGTTAGAAACGTATGGGGAGGGATGGCTTTTGGATGATAGTTACAATGCCAATCCGGACAGCTTGCTGGCTGGACTGCAAACTCTTGAGGATCTTCCTGGGAAAGGAAGGAATGTAGCTTTGCTTGGAGCGATGGCGGAGTTGGGGACCTTTTGTGAAATGTTGCATGAAGAGTCTGGTGCTGCAGTCGCACGACGAAAGATTGGAGTCTGTCTTGTGGTTGGAGCGGATGGAAAGTTTCTTGTTGAAGGTGCCCAGCGAGTACGACCCGGGGATTGGGTCCGTTGGTTTTCTAAAAAAGAGGAACTTCTACAAGCCTATCGAGAGATGGCGCAACCGGGGGATCGAATTCTGGTGAAAGGAAGTCGGCGAGAAGGAATGGAGACGGTGGCGGCACAACTTCGGGGAGCGAAATAGTTATGCTGTACTATTTAAGCCTACTGACTGACTGGTTTGGACCTTTGAACGTCTTTCAGTATGTGACGTTTCGAACGGTAGGTGCGGCGATGACCTCCTTTGGTTTCTGTTTGTGGATTGGGCCTGCGGTGATTGATGCGCTGCATCGGCTTAAATTGGGTCAACCCTTGAGAAAAAAGTCTGAGGTGCATCGGCTTGCGGATTTACATGAAAGTAAGCAGGGAACACCGACGATGGGTGGAGTCCTAATTTTGTTTTCCCTGACTTTAGCCTGTGTGCTTTGGGGGCGTCCCACGAGCCCGTATCTGTGGCTCGCTTTGGGAAGTACTCTTGCTTTTGGAACGCTGGGATTTTGTGATGATTACGCGAAGGTACGAAAGAAGAGTTCGGGAGGATTGGGGGGGAGGCAGAAGTTATTTGTGCAAGCGCTCGTCGCGGGGGGTGTGGCGGGTGTTCTCATGTTGATGCCGCAGGCGAGAGAGGCAGCTCTGAAATTACAAATTCCTTTTGTTCGTGAGGATTTCTTTATGCTCCAGCTCCCAGTCTGGGGTGCGATTCTATTCTTTATCTTCATTATTGTCGGAAGTTCGAACGCGGTGAATTTAACGGATGGGTTAGATGGATTAGCCTCGGGATGTATTTTAACCGTAGCGCTTGTGTTGGGGTTGTTTGCCTATCTTTCCAGCCACGCAAAATTGGCTTCGTATCTATTTTTGCCTCGGCTTCCCGGTGGAGAGGAGTTGGTGATTTTTTGTGCGGCTCTCTTTGGATCGTCTCTGGGATTTCTATGGTTCAACTGTCACCCCGCAAAAGTCTTTATGGGAGATACGGGGTCCTTGGCATTGGGGGGTGCGGTAGGGGTTGTGGCGATTTGTATTAATCAAGAGCTTCTGCTGGCCGTGATCGGGGGTGTTTTTGTTATGGAGGCCCTGTCCGTGATTTTACAGGTCGCTTCATTCCGTCTGACCGGGAAACGAATTTTTGCCATGTCACCGATTCATCACCATTTCGAGCTCCGAGGTTGGAGTGAAACGGCAGTGGTGACTCGGTTTTGGATTCTGAGCGCGGTCTTCGCTTTGGCGGGACTGGCTTCCCTGAAGTTGCGGTGAAAGGAGTTATGGAATCATGGATCGGAAAAAAGGTCATCGTATTGGGAATCGGTCGCAGCGGTCAGGCTGCGGCGGGGTGGCTACTGTCTCAACGTGCGGAGGTAACGATGTTTGACGAGAGCAAAACCTTGGTGGCAAAAGCCTCTGCGCAAGATTGGAAGAGTCGTGGAGTGAGCATGGTTTTAGGATCGGAAAAACTTCCTCATACCCGTTTTGATTGCGCGATTCTAAGTCCTGGGATTGATCCGAAGCGTCCCGTCGTCGTTCAGCTTCTTTCCGACCGAGTCCCGATGATCGGGGAATTTGAACTGGGTTCGCGTGCTTGTCTCTGCCCGATCATTGGCGTCACGGGTACCAACGGGAAAAGCACAACGACGGAGTTGATTGCTGCTGTTCTCCAAGCAGCTGGTAAAAAAACGGTTGCCTGTGGGAACTTGGGCCAACCTCTGAGCGAGGTAGCTCCCATCAGCGGTGGGTTGGACGTTGTGGTTGCTGA
>JASGCJ010000076.1 GCA_030054195.1 Minisyncoccota bacterium | reverse complement strand
TTCCCCAAGGAACAATTCCTAATCCTACCCACCACCCCTGACCAACAGGCGCTATGCCCAAACCCGAACCTTCTAATGGTTCTCTCGGCAGTCCAGGCTCCCCATACGCCAAAGGTTGTGCCGCTTTAGCTGAAGGGGCCTGCCCAGCTTTTTTAGTCGGTGCAGACGTGCTCGTGGCTGGACTTACAGGAGTGGACGGAAGGGCTAAGCCACTTGTCTGCTTCGAGACAACAATTTTAGGAGGTTTAACCTCAGCGCTCTCATAGGACTTTTTCTTAGGATCGAAGTACAAAAACTTAACCGCTGGCAGCTCGAACTCGCCACTCTTTGTAGGGATCATCACAAGATCCTCCACAATCGCCCCCGTAAAAAGGTCCGTGCCGTTAAATTCTCTTCTTAGTTTGGGTTGAATCGTGCGGATATCCTTCGGAACTGCCCGAGCGGGCAATTCCACGCCCATGGGCCAATTCCCTGTTCCGCGTAACGTTAACGTCCAGGTGACCGGCTCCCCCTCGCCCACCTGCTCAGGCACCAGTTTCGATTCCAAAACAAACTGCCCCACAGCGCCCTTAAATCCCGCAGGCGCATTCGCAGGTAGTGCTTCAACATTTAGAGGAACGGGGGCTGCGACTGCCTCCACCTCAACCGAGCCAGGAGCGGTGAAGAAAAAAGATCTGCCCCCTGCTGCGGTGTCGATATCCAGTTTTTGCCGGATCGAGGGCAGCTCGAATAGTCCCGCTTTAGGAACCATGGCCCTAGTGTGAAACTGCAGTCCCTGATTTCCCCCAGGCCCGATCTGTTGACCCCGATCCCACGCCTCTGCAGTAAAGTTTTGAACATCCCACAAAGGGGTGGTCTTCACTCGGCCACTCCGATTGCCCGTCATAACAACCCTATAATTCACGTCAAAGACCTCGCCGACATACGGTCGTCGAGGCTCCGCCTGGGCCGAGGCCTGCACAGCATCGGGCGGAACAACCTGACTCCCTGGGTTGGGAGCCTGATTTTGAAAAGGGTTTGGGGGGAATGGAAAATTCGGGGAGAGTGGATTGGCCTGCCGCGAGCGGTTCGCTCCTGCCCCTGTCGCATCCAGGGTTAGACTTGGAACAGTCATTCTCCCCTTGTCCGTCACGACTTCAAACGAGGGGATCAGGATTCTTCCATTCTGGGATGCTTGAACCACATAGCTGAGCGTTGTAGAGGAGCTTGTTTGAAAATTGATCATGGAAAAGCTCGTCGCACGCCCCGGCGAGCCTGAAAACTGAAGCCCCGACACGCTTGGTAAGTTTACATTTCCCTTAGGCTGACAATCGGTGAAAACCAGATCCAGTTGAACACCGGATTGCGGCGGGATCTGCCCAGGGTCCGTCCACGCAACGCTTTGGCTAAATGCCGTCGCGCCCAAATAAATTCCAAAGCCGATTAGTAAAAATAACTTTTTCATATGCTTCACCACGGCTTCGCCGTCGACGATGCGGAAGGTCTTTGATCCTTGGGTTGTAATCTTTGCTGAAGAAGTGCCGGGCTATCTGACTGACGAACCTGGTCCAGCCTTGCGGTCGCTTCCATCGTATAGGCGTCCGTGGATTCATCCTGTTTCTTTTTGCCTGATCCCCCGCCCACGGACCTCATTCCTGCGGGCGCTTCCTTGCCCTCCTTTTTTGAATCCTCACCGCCTTGCGCTACTCCTTTTCCCTCCTCCTTCTTGCCTTTATCTTTTTTCTCATCCCCTAAATCGCCAAACCCTGCTTTCTGATCCTGGATGGGGGCTAAATCCTCCTCTTTGGCGCGATCCTTCATTTTTCCCTCTCCCTCCTTGCTCGTACTATAGTCTTTGATCTGGTTGGGGTCTTTCTGTTTTCCCTTGGCCTCTTTCTGCTCCTTGCCTTGCTCACCTTTTTCATCTGAGTCCCCCTCTCCGCCCTCTGAATTTTCGCCTTTTTCACCCTTTTTTCCTTTTTGATTCCCTTTTCCGGATGAAGGCGGGCTTTGCGAGTCCCCCTGCTCTCCGTCCTCACCCTTGTCCCCCTCTTTTCCTTCAGACTTCTCTCCCTCTCCCTTGTCCTTTTCCTGCGGCTCGCCCTTCTCTTTTCCAGACTTGTTATCTTTTTTACACTTGTCCTTCTTCTTGTCTTTCGAATCCTTTTTATCCTGCGAGGGCGGTGGGCGCGGAGGCTGCAGTTTCTTTAATTCCTCCCTCAACCTTGGCCAATCAGCCGCCTTGGCATCCATTCTTTCCCCCTCATCCACTCCGGCCAAAGCGTCCCCAATCATATTTCTCCATGGGCCCTGAGGATCCTCCGTATTCGGTGTGGCTTTATTTAGTTTATCCACTGCATCGGGTCTTTGGCCAAACCGCAGGGTCTCCTCTGCCAAGAGACTATAATCTTGAGCGGGTTTTTTACTTTTTTCGGCTATCGCGGCAACAGCGCGAGTCAACCCCGCTGCAGCATCCGCACCAGCCCCCGGATCGGGCGATAAAGCTCCATAAACCAAAGCTCCACTTAACCCAAGAAGGATAGCGCCGTTTAAAATCTTCATGCAGCCACCTGTTGCCTTTTGTCTTTCGAAACAAGTTTCGTTGTCTTTTTCATTACAGGCGGCAAGGCAGGCTCTCCATCCGTTACAGGCCCCATCGCAATTCTTCTTCGTGTTGGTAGAACGGGCATTTCCAGCGCGAGACTTAGCGCCAACAGAAAAACCGCAGGTGCTAAGACCCACTGAAACCTTTCCGCCTGCCTCGCTTCCCTCGTTTTTGAAAACTCCCCTGACTTCCCCTGCTCAATTGTTTCGCTCAAAAGCTCCTGCAGATCCACCCAGTTTGACGCCTCCCGGTACACGCCACCCGTTTCCTCTGCCAACGCCTCCAGGGTTGCAGGCTCTAATTTTGTAAGCACTGCGGCTCCTCGGGCGTCCTTGATAACCCCACCTTGTGAATCCGGAAGAAGAGATCCCGCCGCTGTTCCGATTCCCAAGGCAATAATCTTTACCTTTTTCTTTTTCAACTCCTCCAATGCCGTTTTCCAGCCCGGGTCATGGGCCTCACCATCACTTAGAATAATTAAAAATCGATCTGCGGCCGTGCTTTGTCCAAACGCCTCCGTCGCCACTCTCAACATTCCCGTATAATCCGTTCCCGCTTGGGGCAGGTAGGAGGGGTCTAGGCCAGGTAAAATATCCCTCAACACTTCATAGTCGGAACTCAAGGGAACCTGTAAGAACGATGTCCCCGCAAATACAGCTAGGCCCACTCTCTCTCCTTTCAGCTCGTCGAGAAGGTTTCCAATCAGAAGCTTAGCCCTCTCCAAGCGCGTGGGCTTCACATCATCCGCAAGCATGCTTGCAGATAAATCCAACGCCAAAAGAACCTCCCGTGACTGATCAAAAACTGTTTCTTCCAGTTGTCCATACTGGGGTCGCGCCAGTGCCATCAACGCCAACATCACTCCTGCAGCCAACCAAAAACCTCCCTGCCGTCTTGTCGCACCTGGTCGATCCA
>JASGCJ010000040.1 GCA_030054195.1 Minisyncoccota bacterium | reverse complement strand
GGGCCATGGGAGACAATAGCCCGAATAGCTTTGATTCAAGGGGCTGGGGAGCCGTCCCAGCAGCTAATCTGGTTGGAAAAGGCGCCTTCGTTTATTGGCCGTTCACTAGTCGCTGGGGCTGGATTCGATAGTTATAGGATCTGCCCTGCATCAGGAATATTTGTCGCACAATAAATATTGTATCAAACTTACACTTTACCTGCCGTAATCTTAATTTCCCTGCTCAATAAGGTTCCGATTGCTCGTGCGGCACGTGCTCTATGGCTTATCCGTTTTTTTAGGGACGCAGGAAGCTCTCCAAAGGTCTTACGGAAACCGCGTGGTTGAAATATAGGGTCATATCCAAAGCCCCCTGACCCCCGTTCCGCCTTGGTAATTAGACCCCAAATCCGGGCGCTTTTCGTGCCCAAAATCCGCCCGTTCCTAGCTAAAACCAAGGTGGCTTGGAAGTAAGCCTTGCGACCACTCCCACTAAGCCCAACCATCTTTTTTAATAGCTTACGGCGATTCTTTTCTGGGGTGGATTGAGGTCCCGCATACCTTGCTGAACGAACTCCAGGATGACCCCCCAGTGCTGGCACAATCAGACCGCTGTCGTCCGCAAGAATGAGTCTTCCGCACAATTCCTGACTCAACGTAACCGCTTTGATCTTTGCGTTGGCGAAGAATGTGTCACCCGTCTCCTTGATTTCAGGAAGTTTCGGATAAGAGTACAGATCGCGAATCAGTGCCCATTTCGCGAGAAGGAGCTTAAATTCTCGTGTTTTGCCTCGATTTTTAGTGGCAATCCATAAAGTGGGTCTGGCAGTGGATGTTGGACTTGGCATAGCGCTTTGCGTTTAATAACTCCTTAACGTCCTTATGCCAACCCTCGCGCCCTATCCATTTACTGAGATCGAACCACGCTGGCAGGCCGCTTGGGCCAAAGCAGACAGCTTTCGCGCGGCCCAACCTGGTCAACCTGGCTCCGAGAAGCCAAAGAAATATATTTTAGATATGTTCCCCTACCCTTCTGGTTCGGGACTCCACGTCGGACATCTCGAAGGATACACTGCGACCGATATCGTGGCGCGATACTGGAGAATGAAGGGTTACAATGTTCTGCACCCCATGGGATGGGACGCTTTTGGACTCCCTGCGGAGCAGCATGCGGTTCAAACGGGCACACACCCCCGAGTCACGACGGCAAAGAATATTGCTAACTTCAAAAGGCAGATTCAGGCCATGGGCTTTAGTTATGACTGGTCTCGCGAGATCGATACCACCGATCCAAAATATTTTCGTTGGACACAGTGGATTTTTCTAAAGCTCTACGAGAAAGGTCTAGCCTATGTGGCCGAGGCGCCCGTCTGGTACTGCCCTGCGCTTGGAACCGTTCTCGCCAATGAAGAGATTCTCAATACACCAGATGGCCCCCAATCAGAGCGCGGCAATCACCCCGTGGAAAGACGGCCTATGCGTCAATGGATGCTCAAAATTACTGCATACGCCGAACGCCTACTCCAGGACCTCGATCTCCTCGATTGGCCAGAGTCATTGAAGGAGATGCAGCGTAACTGGATTGGAAAAAGCGAAGGGGCCGAGGTGGATTTCTTGGTGGATGGAACGGATCAAAAAATACCCGTATACACGACCCGCCCCGACACTCTTTTTGGAGCTACCTATGTCGTTCTGTCCCCTGAGCATCCCAGCGTCCCCTCTTTAACATCTCCTGAACAGCAATTGGCTGTGGAAGCCTATCGAAAGAGTAGCGCCTCTAAATCCGATTTGGATCGAACCGACCTCGCGAAAACAAAGACGGGGGTTCCTTTGGGAGTCTTTGCCATAAATCCCGTCAATGGAGATAAGATCCCGATCTGGATTGCTGATTATGTCCTCGCATCATACGGAACAGGAGCTGTCATGGCTGTCCCTGCCCATGACGAACGCGATTTCGCGTTTGCGGAGACTTTCAAACTACCGATTCGGTTTGTAGTTCAACCCCCTCAAAATCATAAACCCGGGATTTGCTTTTCAGGAGAGGGCGTGAATTTCAACTCGGCTTTTCTCGATGGAAAACAAACCTCCGAAGCCAAGAAGGAAGTTGTGAGGTGGCTTGAAAAGAACGACAAGGGGCGGCCTCAAATTCGCTACAAATTACGAGACTGGCTTTTTTCCCGTCAAAGATATTGGGGCGAACCTTTCCCGATTGCTTGGCGAGGAGATTGTCATGAGTCGTTATCCGAGCAAGATCTCCCCCTCACCCTTCCCGAGATGGCGGACTATCAGCCCTCCCCTTCTGGCGAACCCCCTTTGTCCAAGGCTGTGGCTTGGCGAACGATGCCGGATGGTCGAATGAGGGAAACCAACACCATGCCCCAGTGGGCGGGGTCTTGCTGGTACTACTTGCGTTTTTGCGATGCTCAGAACACTCAATCCCTGTGTGGTGCAGATGCTGAGAAATATTGGATGAGCCAAGGTGGAGTGGATCTTTATGTGGGCGGAGCTGAACATGCAGTCCTTCATCTTTTGTACGCCCGCTTTTGGCACAAAGTACTTTTTGATCTAAAAATCGTTTCCCATCCCGAACCATTCCGCAGATTGGTCAACCAAGGGATTATTCTTGGAGAGGATAACCGCAAAATGTCGAAGTCAGTTGGTAATGTGGTGAACCCTGATGAGGTCATTGCAGAACATGGTGCGGACGCTTTGCGTGTATTTGAAATGTTTATGGGACCGCTCGAGCAGATGAAGCCATGGAGTTCGAAAGGGATGGAAGGGGCAGTCCGTTTTCTTGCCCGAGTCTGGCGTCTCATTTGCGAGGAAACCGAATCAGGGAATTGGATCGACTCCCCGTCCTTAACCGACGCCAATCCTGATCCAGAAACCGTTCGGGCATTGGCAAAAACCACAGCGAAGGTCACGGAGGATATTGAGAACCTGCAGATGAACACGGCGATTTCTGCACTCATGATTCTGGTGAATCACCTCACAGGACTTCCTAAGCGACCGAAAAAAGCAGTTCTTCAGCTAAGCCGCCTCCTTGCGCCATTCGCTCCCCATCTAGCCGAAGAAGTCTGGTCTCGCTTAGGTGGAAAGGGATTGGTCAGTTTATCCGAATGGCCCACTTTTAAGTCTGAGGATCTCATGGATACAACCGTAGAATTGCCGATTCAAATCAATAGCAAAGTCAGGGGAAAGATTGTGGTCGCCCCTTCTGCGACGCGGGAGGAAATTGAGGCCGTTGTTCGCAATCATCCCGATCTATCGGCTTGGAGTTCTGGGAAGAAAATTGAGAAGATTATTATTGTTCCCGGAAGAATTGTGAACTGTATCTGCCCGTGAAAAGCTGGGATTTGAGACGTCGCGAAAGAGCCCTGATTCTCGGGTTTGGCCTGATACTTCTACTTGTCTCCGCTTGGCGGCAATGGCGTAACTTTGCGTAACCCGTAGACAAATCATCAACCTTCGATCATAATTTTATTGTGAGCCTCCTTTCACTACCTGAAGCCATTAAGAGGATACGGGAAACCGATTCTCGTTTTGCCCCAGCCGCATTCGATTTTGTAAGACGATCTTTGGACCAGTCCCTACGAAAACTAGGACGGGGGGAGGACAAAAAGCCCTCGCATGTCCGCGGGCATGAGCTTTTGGAGGGTTTTCGCCAGTTAGCACTCAATGAATTCGGCCCAATGGCCAAAACCGTTTTGAATGAGTGGGGGATACAAAACTGTGCACAGGTGGGAGATATTGTGTTTCACCTCGTTCAATATGGAATCTTGGGGAAGAGCGATACGGATCGACCGGAGGATTTTCAAGAAATATGGACGTTCAGAGAGGCTTTTGTGACTCCATTTCAGCCCTCCCAAAACAAGCCTCAACTCAAAAAGGTCCGTCGGGAAGTCGCCCCTTCGTCTGCGGTACGCAGAAAAAGAAAGTCCGACTCTACGTCTTCCCAAAAGAAATCGTAATATGGCCGAGATCCAAAAGAATAACCCTGCCTTGAACTCGGAAATGACCAAGCGGTTTGTCCAGTTCGTCATGGTTCAGGCTCAGAACATTTTATATGTATTAGGTCGTATTCCCACTCCTGAGGGCGATCGAATCCCTCCTAATCTACAAGCGGCAAAAATGATGATTGATCATCTTGAACTGATTCGCATCAAAACGGAGGGAAACTTATCACCCCAAGAGACAAAGATTATTACGGAAGCCCTCCAGCAAGTTCAGTTGGCGTTTGTGGAAGCAAGTGGCGGAACTCCTGTTGGAATGATGCCAGATCGCGGTCCTCAAGTTGACATGTCTGCACTTGAGGAAGATGAAATGATTTCTGAAGAGACTCCAGACCCTGCAGTGCCAAAGGCAACCCCATCCCCTGCCCCAACCGTCACGGCAGAAGCAGACGAAAAAAAGAAGTACTTTAAAAGCTACGGATAAAGGCTGGGAAATTTATTTGGGTGCGGGACCAAATAAACTCTTAAGAACGTTCACTGCAGCACCCGCCGCATCCCCCGACCCTTGAGCCCCAGCGGCTTTTTCTAAGATTTGCGCTCCCGTGCGAATCGCTGTTCGAGTTAGTGCAGCGGTGAGCTTGGGCTGGAGATCGTTTCGAGGCGAATCCATCGTCCCTGAAATCTGAATGGACTGAACTGAGTAACCATTTTCAAGACGAGAAAAGCATTCGCCACCGGTCAAGGCATTCACTTTGCGGCCTAAATCCCCTTCTAAGCCTAATTCAATCCTTCCGCTCAGCCCTTGACCGCGGATTTGGATTTGGCCGACTGCGCGTAATAGACCTGGAGCCTCGGCGACAATCTCGGTGATATCATAAGCATTGGGTTGCATGAACCAAGATGCCTTAGCAGTGGTCAGGGGGCATCCCCGCAACCTGGGTTCTCCCGTAAGTAATCCTAGAAGACCCAGCACGGTTTCAGAGCCCTTGCCGGGCTCAAGCCTGGCATCCACCAGACGAACCTGCCCTTTCCCGACAGGTCCATCTTTTCTAAACTCCTGTAAAATGAATTCACCTGACATCGATGCGGGAATCTCAAATAAACCAACACCAATTTTTCCTCCTGGTATAGGCCACTTCTCCCATGAAACTCTTCCCTTCGCTTGCAGCGTTGACCCGGGAGTTACTTCTCCGGACATGTCCATCGATCCCCCCGATTTTCCTTTTAGTAAAAGTTCGGTCAGAAAAAGCGTAGGCTCTACATATCTTCCCTTCGCTTCAACTAGAGAAACCTCACCCAGCCAGTTCAATGGGGTTTGTATAAAACCATGCTGGAATGTGAAATCCGTCTTTTGCTTACTCGGTTTAATCTGAGCAAGAATTCCCTTTGCGCCCCATCCACTTGTTTTTGGAGATGGGACGATTTGAAAATCACGAATTTCAACCTTCCCTACCTGCACATCGCGAAAGAGTTCCGCGCTAGAACCCTCGCGAGATGCCGGAGCAGCAGAAGCCTCCCGAGGGATGGATGCACTACTCCCTGATTCAATGGCGAGACGCCCAATTGTGATTTCAGAAAAGCGAAGAATTCGGTCTAAGAGAAGACGTGGAGAGATTTCCGTCCGGATATCTTGGAAATCCCAAATCCACGGTCCTGACGTTCCAGGACGAGACTTGAATCCTGGTGTGTAGACGGAAAAAGAGGACCACTCTAGCGATTGAAAGTCCCCCTCAGTTTGAAGAAGAGAAGAAACTTGCTGCGATGCCAATTTCTGAAAATCCTTGCCACCCAACCACTGAACGATCCAAACAGGCAAAAAGGCAGCTAGAGCAACTCCTATGACGACAAGAAGCACAACCCCTCCTCCCAAAATCCATCGTAATGGAGAGCCCTTGGGCGCCTGATGAGATTGCTTCATTTCCAGATTTTAGCATAAAGCGATCTGGGCGGGAGCACTTTTCCACGTTGCCTTTCCACCGCAAAGGGTTTTCTCTTGTTGGGTGCTTGTACTTGATTCGATCCAACTTCAAATCGAGGGAGAAGAGACCCCTCTGCTCTCTAATATTTCAGTTTTATATCCAGCAAGTCATTTCGGGGCAATTTTAGGCCCTTCTGGTTGTGGGAAAAGCACCTTACTCAAGGTCATCGCTGGTATCATCCCTCACACGTCTGGGTCCATTTACTGGCAGGGCAAAAATCTTGAAAACGAGGATCTTCCGGCCCACCAACTAGGTTACGTCCCTCAGTTCAGCTGCACCCACCCACGCCTGACTGTTCGAGAAAATCTTCTCTACTGCGCTCGCCTTCGAAAAAAAGGTACACCTCAGGAAATTGCATCCACCGTTGATCAGGTATCTGAGGAGACTGGGTTAACCGAACTACAGAATCGCATGGCCGGGGTCCTATCAGGCGGGCAACTCCGACGCTTGGGGTTAGCTATGGAGCTCACCACACAACCCAGCCTTCTTCTTGCCGACGAAGTCACCAGCGGACTAGACCCGAAATCGGAGGAGGAAATTACCGAATTGCTATCTTCCCTTTCGCAAGAGCAGGGACGACTTGTTTTGCTTGTTACACACAGCTTACGAAGCATTGAGGTGTACGATTCGATTACTGTTTTAACAGGTGGCAGACTCGCTTACTCAGCAGATCATCGAGATCTGACCCAATATTTTCAAGTCAAGAGCCCCGAATTAATATACCCCGCCCTTGCACAGCGGGATCCTGAAGCATGGGGGCAGGATTGGGAGGAGCTGCCTAAGCCGGACGGGATGACTCCTCGGAATATTCTTGGTGAATTGGAGTCCATGACGATCGCGGATGAAAAGGAAGAGACCCTTCAATTGCCCGGCTTCCTTTCCCAGTCGTGGACATGGCTGTGTCGTCGACTGAAAATATTCTTTCGGGATCCTGCACAAGTATTTCTTCAGCTTTCCCTGCTGCTCATCTTTCCCGCTGTTGTTACTTTATTTGCCTATCGCGGACTCCCTGAAGTCCGAAACATGGCCATGTCCTCCGACACAGGTGTAGTCGAGCAGCTTCGCGACTCCCTTGCTTTTACAATTCAATCCAGCCGGGTGGGCACCCTTGTGAGTGGACTTGCGATGTTTCAAGTTATTCTCCTGGCTCTTATGGGCTCCAATAATTCCGCCCGAGAAGTGATTGGGGAACGACCCATTTTAGAGAAGGAGAAGCTGGCAGGTCTGCGCACCGGCTCTGCTCTGTTTGGAATGGGATTCTTTCTTTCTTTTTTGGTCTTAGCTCAATCGATATGGATGACCCTTTTTGTGCGTGCGGTATGCCAATTTCCAGGAAATCTCTTTGATCAGTTTTTGCCATTCTTGTTTTTAACAGGTGGAGTCACTGCACTCTGTTTGGCGATCTCCAGCTGGGCTTCTTCGTCAGAACAGGCCTCTTTAGGCAGCCTGTATCTAGTTGGATTTCAGCTTCCCCTTTCTGGCGCAATTTTGTCTCTTCCCGACTTTTTGGGAACTCTGACCCGACCATTCATAAGCGCCTATTGGGCCTGGTCCTGCTATCTTCAAACCTTGAGGGACACACGCTTTTACGATTTGGTTCGGTTTATCACGGAAACCCCATTAGCGGGATCCACCGTGTCACTTTGGATTCTCCTAGTGCACGTAGGCTTAGGAGGGGTTCTGGCCTACTTTGGAATGCGTCGAAGCCAGTGGCGATAGATTGCTCCCACCCTCCTTTCCGTTGTAAGTTATAGCATGGCACGACGTGCTCATCAGAAAACGCCCTCTTCCCTTCTTTTTGGGCTTGTCGCGATATTCATTCTATTTGCCGCTGGAGGCGCTTTCTTCCTTCAAAAAGGGGCAAATCCCTATCGGACAGTTGAACCACTCAAACCCAATGACTACTTTGAAAATGCAAACAGCTTGCGCGGAAATATCTACCAAGTTGAAGGTGTCATCATGAATGCCCTTGCGCAAAATCCAGAAAAAGGACGACTGTTTAGTATTGTTATTACCAGTGAATCAAAAAAGTGGCCCATGCCTATATTTGTACCCAGCAAACTGAGACAGATTAATCTTCAAAAGAATCAGTCTTACCGAGCGAAAGTCCGTGTGGATGACGCAGGAATCCTTGTGGCCGAGGAGATTCAGAAGTCGTGAAGCTAAAGCCCCACCTTTTCACTCTAGGCTGTACCGCTGTTATCGCTGCTTCGGCTCTCGGGCAAGAGGGTGACTCCAAGGCAGCAACAGGTGGCGCTCGCCCTCCACAAATGAATCCAGGCTTTCTCGGTCGGGATGTTCCCGTGATGGATCCAGGTTCGGACACATCAACATTTGACGGAAAATTCTGGAACATGAATAACAACCGCCTTTTTAGGAGTCGTTTCGAAAAATATCTCAATGCACCCGCAGAAACATCGGAAGCAGATCTTGAGTACGAAAAAACAATCAATGAGATACTCTCACTTCTCAGTCCTGGCAGGGTGACGACAGCCAACGTCGATGCGGCATGGAAACTTCTGCCGAAGGCCTCGGAGTACCGTAGTGATGCCAACCTTTGTGCCTCAATGGCAGACGTGGTGTACAGCGTGTGGCTAGCGAAAAACGAAGTGGCTCGGCTGGAGATGGCCAATCGAACCCTCCAAAGAGAAAAATCAGCTCTCGAATGGAATTACCGAATGAATCTAGGACCGAGCGCAAAAAGCATGCCCCCAACAGGAACCAATCCAACGACCCAAAGCTCCATCCTTTCTCCAGAAGATGAGGCCCGAGTCGAGCCCATCAAGGAAGCCCTCTCCGACGTTCGAAGCACTATGGCAAACAACAAGCTGAAAAAAGAAGCTTCCATCGTTCAGGCCAAAATCGACTTCCAAACGATGATTATTCAATACTTTGCCCAGCGCAGGTTTCGGCATGTGCTGATTGGAACACGTTTTTATCGAGCCCTTTTTGGGGATGGCGATAACCGCATCAGTGCTTTGGACCAGATCTCCTCCTCCCTTCCCGTAGACAAGGATGCGGGACAGGTAAAAGTGAAAGCCAAGCTTGATCCCAAGGTGTCTGGAAAAGGCGGTTCGGGCGCTTACGCAGGTGCAGCAACTGGAACCGGTTCAAATAATAAAGGAAAATACACTGGGGCAGGCGCCGACACCTCCGCATCAGGTGGTGGGTTTAGCGCTGAAGGGCTTCAGTTTGGTGTGGAAAATCTCGGAGTTGAAAGCTTGATCAGTGCGGGCGCAAGTGGACTCAAAGCATTAGGAAAAATGATTAATTCTCTTGGTCAGTTGGATGCTCTCGCGAATGAAGCCATCCGAGATGTGGATGAGGGAATTGAGTCTTACAAGTTTCTATTAGAGAAAAATGAGTTGAAAAGTGCAACCGAGCGCCTTTTTGAAACATTTATGATGGGTGAATACATGCCTTCCGTACGAAAACTTTCTCGAGACGAAAAACGACGCGCCCTCGAGTTTACCCAGAAAACAAATGAGCTTTTAGCCGCACTTGAAGTAAATGACCTTACCCGTGCCGAAGACCTGATTCGGGAACTCAGCAAAACAGCACGTGATTTCGATACTTCAAAGCCTTTGGCTGTAGTGGAGACCGCAAAGACAGTTAGCGCGATGCACCTGGCAAAAGCTAAGGCCGCAGCAGCTTCAGGTGATAAAAATACATTAGAAACCGAACTTCGAGCCGCAACGGAGATTTGGCCTAGAAATCCAGCCCTTGCCGAGGTTTCGGGGGCGATCTTCAGTCAAACTGATGCTCAGCAACAGGCTTTGAATGACTTCGATCGGCTTGTTGCTCAAAAGAACTATCGCCAGATCTTTGATGATAAGGTTCGCTATATTGCCGCCACCGCAATGTTTCCGGATCGCCAGGAAAAACTTAAAGGCGTGCTGGATCGCGTACAAAGCGCGGAAGCTTCCTTAATGCGATCCCATGAACTCGCGAAACGCGGCGATGCAGCGGGAGCTTGGGAGAGCGTGGAACGTGGATTTGCAGATTACCCCGATGATCCAAAACTCAACCAAGCAAGAGCAGACTACACAACCCAAGCGGCTGAGTTTGTTCGCTCCGTTCGCACAGCTCAGGAAATGGAACGCAAAAGACAGGTCGGATCGAGCTTGGCTTGGTATTTGCGCGCCTTGCAGGATTATCCGAATAGTGAAATAGCCCGTGACGGTATTGATCGCATCTCGTCAGAGATCGTGAAGTAGTCGAAGTTCAAGAATCGCTCTTCTTCTTATCCCTTCCCCGCCATCTCCAGCGAAGAGGGCATCCACCAAGATTGAAGTGCTCACGTACTCGATTGGTTAAAAACCGCTCATATGCTTCCGACATAACGCCAGGATGATTCACAAATCCGACAAGAGTCGGAAGTGGGCCTTCCACCTGTGTGGCGTAATACAAACGTAACTTTTTACCACCCTTCACTGGGGTGCTTCTTGATTCCGTGGCTCGAGACAAAACCCGATTCAACTCTCCTGTTCCTATTTTAATAGAGCGAGCCTTTCTCATTTCCGTTACGGCTCGGCTTAGCTCCTCAAAACCACTTCTTTTGATTGAACTCATGAACACCATGGGTACATCTGGCAAAAAAAACAGCGCTTGCCGTAAGGCGGCTTCATACTCCTTCCGAAAGGCTGCCCCTTGAGTCTTCTCACCCCCTTGATGTGTCAAATCCCATTTGGTCACAGCTACAATGCACGGCCTTTGTGCTCGTTGAATCAATCCCGCAACCTTTTTCTCGACTAGACCCGCACCGAGAACGGAATCCACAGCGAGGATAGCTAAGTGACATCGATCAATCGCATGGGCCGTTCTGCCCCCCATAATCTTTTCTAAGGGATCTTCAACGCGACGTTTCTGACGAAGCCCTGCTGTGTCGATAAACAAAACCTCCTCCCCATCAAGGAGAGCAGGCACATCAACCGCATCCCGCGTTGTTCCTGCTATCGGAGCCACCATGGTTCGATCCGTCCCCACCCAGGCATTGACCAGAGAGGACTTTCCAGCGTTAGGACGACCTACAACTGCAATGCGCATCCTTTCATCTTTCTGATGATCCTCTTCAGACCATCCCTGACTTATCTCTGACATCAACTCCCCGAACCCTAATCCGTGTTCAGCGGAAACTTCCATTCCCGCCCCAAACCCAAGCTTTCTGAACTCATTCTGTTTTACACCCCCGTATCCGGGATCCATTTTATTGATAACGAGAGTGACTTTTTGCCCAGCTTTTCGTAGGCGTTTGGCGACTTCAGTATCCAAAACATGCAACCCCTCCTTCCCATCAACGACCAGAAGAACTCGACTGGCAGAGGCGATAGCCAAATCAGCCTCTCGCTCGACTGCCTCTTGCAGGCCAGCACCATCCTCTAGTCCTAACCCCCCTGTATCAATCAAGACAAAGGGGCGCCCCTCCCAATCGGCATCCGCAACCAAACGATCTCGCGTTACCCCAGGACGATCAAAGACCAGCGCAATACGACGACGACAAATTCGGTTGAAAATCGCACTCTTGCCAACGTTCGGCCTACCCACAATCGCCACAACGGGGCGCTGTGTTTTAGGATCGGGTAGGTTCGCCATAACTAGACTGATGCAGGAGCTTCCAACCCTGCCTCAAGTAAATCACCAGCGATAAAGAGGTCATCGCACCTGCTGCCCATAAAACAGGCCATGTAGATGGGTTTCCAGGCAGAAGGAGCCCGATTAGAACAACAGCAATTTGAAAGAATGTGCAGACCTTCCCCGTCCAGTGGGGTTTCACGAATTGATAATTATGAAGTAAAGTCCCAACGAAAAGAGTTCCTGAAACTATGATTAAATCCCGACTCACAACAAGAATGGGAAACCAAAGAGGGAGTCGCCCCTTTCCCGCAACGCCAATGGTCCCCAGAAGCACAATCCCTGTGACGAGAAGAAGCTTATCGGCAATAGGGTCAAGAATCCTTCCTAAATGACTTCGCTGATTAAAATGACGTGCGATCCATCCATCCACTCCGTCGGTCAAAGAGGCTAAGGCAAAAAAAGCGATCGCGGCATAATACCAAGCATTCCCCGTATATCCCTCTGAGTGATATTCCCGATGATAAAGCAGAGCTCCTGCAAAAAGAGGGACAAGAAGAATGCGAAGTAAGGTGAGAGCATTGGGAAACGTCATGTCGCCTCCCCTAATTTTCCCGAATCAAAAAGTGATCGAGTACGGCCCAACCGCGCCACAACGGTCTTTTTGCCCAAGACCGTCAAGAGAGGAAAAAGAGATGGTCCAACCGTATGCCCTGAGACCGCTGCACGTAAAAGATGAATGACCTTTGCTGGTTTGGGTAAGGCCGCATCCTCTGCAACTTTTTTACATATCATCTCCGCAGCAGCATCAGTTAGATCACCATCCAGAGCGGCAAATCCTTGCTCAAGTCCATGCAGGAGTTTTCCTGCGTCTGGATTTGAGAACTGCTTCTTTCGTGCTTCTGGTGAGTACGAGTAATCCTCTGTTAAATACGGATCCATCCACTCCGCCAACTCCTTACCCGTACGAATCTTTTCTCGAATCACCCGAAGCAGCCCATCCCTTAGTGATTCAGATAGAGAAGCGGCAGTGGGCCGATGTTTTGCTAAGTAGGTTTTTGCGAACTCTGCGAATTCGGAGTCTGCCATGGCACGCCAGTACTCTCCATTGATCCAAAAAAGCTTTGCCGCATCAAATCGAGCATTACTACGGTTCAGGTCTTTCAGTTCAAAGCGCTTCACAATCTCATGTATGTCCAAAACCTCCTCATTGGCTCCTGGAGACCAGCCTAACAGACACAGATAGTTTCTCACGGCTGCAGGCAGGTAGCCTGCATCTTCATAAAAACCAAGTGCGGCACCATCATCCCGCTTACTCATTTTTGATCCGCTCTGATTTAAAATAAGAGGAATATGGGCGTACTGGGGTGGAGTCACCCCAAGTGCCTCATAGAGCGCGATATGTTTTTGGGTATTGCTGAGGTGATCCTCCCCACGAATGACGTGAGTGATCCCCATCTCAAGATCATCCACCACATTCACGAAATGAAAGACGGGGCTTCCGTCTTTCCTTCGAATCACAAGATCAGGTTCAACAGTCCGGTCAAAGGTCACATCCCCACACACCATGTCTTTCACTACACATGGAGTCTTCGGCATCTTAAATTTAAGGGCTCCCCCATCCTCATATGTCTTTCCTGTAGCCTGCAGTTTTTCCAAATGCTTTGCGTAAATCGAACCACGCTGGCTTTGAAAATAAGGACCCCTCTCCCCTTGGGTGCCGCCCTTGCCATCCGGGCCCTCATCCCAATCCAATCCCAACCAACGCATCCCGCGAAAGATCACATCCACAGCCTCCTGTGTATTTCGTGACTGGTCGGTGTCCTCAACCCTTAAGACAAACTTTCCTCCCACGTGACGTGCATAGAGCCAGTTAAAAAGTGCAGTTCGGGCTCCCCCAATGTGCAGAAGGCCAGTTGGGGAAGGCGCGAAGCGAACACGTACATCACTCATATCTCATTCATGCCAGCAACCTTACCCAATTTCAATGTTACTCGCTTGCAGTAACCGACCATTATCAGGCTACTTGGCGGGAGCTTACACGAAAAGGGGTAACTCAATGCCCTACACAAACTCCAAAGGGATCTTCCCGTTGCTGGCTACGAGATGAATTTTGCCTTCAGGCTCAGTAGGATGACTTCGTACAACTCCCCCTGCTTCTTCCACCATTAATGCTCCTGCGGCAATATCCCAAATACTTACACCTTGCTCAATGTAGGCATCCAGCCTTCCAGACGAAACGTAAGCCAAATCCAACGCAGCAGAACCCATCGCCCTCAATTTTCGGACCCTTCCACCGTAAAACTGATACAACTCCAAACATTTTTCGATCGTCTTCTTCCCTTTTGAAAAACCTAAAGCAAGGATGGCCTCATCAAGTTTAGCCCTTTCAGAAACCCGAATCTTTTTATTGTTACAAGTAACTCCACCACCTCGATGGGCGGAGAAGAGCTCATCCCGATTTGGATCATAAATAGCACCCGCCAAAGATTGCCCGTCCAGACGACATGCAACAGAGACTGCATAGTGGGGAATTCCATAAAAAAGATTCACCGTGCCGTCAATAGGATCCACAACCCACTCGTACTGACCCGGTGATGCAGATTCCCCTCCCTCCTCCCCAAGGAAACCATCTTTGGGATAGACTTGATGAATCTCCTTTCGAATCTGCTCCTGGATTCTCCGGTCGAGTTCGAGTTTAATGTCATGTTGTTCAGCAGAATCAACATGGAGCACTTCTGATTTTGAGCTCCTCAGGACAGCCCCGGCGTTACGCGCAACCCGCTCCGCCGTCGCCCGCAACGACTCAAGACTTGGGTTCACCTAGGCTTCCGCCTGAGCAAACAAAGGAGTTTCCTCATCTCGCGTTAACTTGACCGACATCATGCGAGAAACACCCGGCTCGGTTGCCGTTACCCCGTACAAAAGATCTGCCGACGACATCGTCCTCTTGTTGTGGGTGATCACAAGAAATTGAGACTTCTCAACAAAACGCTCAATGATCTGAACAAACCGAACGGTATTGGATTCATCCAAAGGAGCATCCATCTCGTCCAGTACACAAAATGGGCTTGGTTTCACGGAGTAGATTGCCAGCAGAAGTGCGAGCGCAGTCATGGCTTTCTCACCACCTGATAGCTGAGAGATGTTCTTAGGCTGTTTTCCTGGGGGTTGAGCCTCGATATCGATGCCTCCATCAAGCGCATCCTCACCCTCCGTCATTTTGACTGTAGCGCGACCACCACCGAAAAGCTCTCCAAAGAGAGTCCCGAAACTAACCCGAACTTTATCAAACGTTTCCTCGAATAGGAGACGCGTTGTCTGATTGATTTTTCGGATGGCCTCCTCAAGTTGCGCCTTAGCTGTCGTCAGATCCTTCTCCTCTGTCTCAAGAAACTTAAGACGATTCTCTAGCTCGTCATATTCTGAAATTGCTTCCGTATTAACAGGGCCCATCTCATCCATTTTTTCACGCAAGGCCTTTGCCTCGTCCTCTAGCTTAGTCCAATCCTCTTCTGTCTGAGGGAGTCCATCCCCATCCGATTTCGCCTCCATCAAGGGAGTTGCATACTCTCTCTGGAGTCGATCAGCTAGGGCTTGGCGTTGGAAATCAAGTTGAGAGCTTTTGACCGCAAACTCGGCAAGTCGATCTTTCGCCTTTTCACCCTCTTGCCTCCACCGCACCACCTCAGCTTCTTTTTCGGTTAAAAGAGCGACCTCATTTTCTCTCGCTTGCTTAAGCCCCGAAGTGGAAGCCTCGACCTCCTTGGCTCTCTGGCTGGCGACTTGCTGAGCTTGAGCTGAGGATTGGGATTCGGATCGGGCACTCTCCATTCGAGCCGTGTCAGAACTTATTTCCTCTCTTCGCTTCAGCACGAGATCAGCTAACTCTTTTCGGCG
>JASGCJ010000039.1:2672-15403 GCA_030054195.1 Minisyncoccota bacterium | reverse complement strand
GATTGGTCCCCTAAGACCTACCCCCACCCATTCAGGTTTCTCATTCCATGATGGAATGGACGTCTGCTTACGCAGGGGAATTTGTCGCCCTACCAAAACTTAAATTGCTGTTCGATCAATTATCTGTAGGGCGGGCTTTCCCATGCCCGCCTCGCACGACGTACAGAGCTAACCCTCCAAAGCAAAAAACCCCGCGACCGAGATCGCAGGGTTTTTCTTGAGCGAAAATCCCTTACGCGTTCTTACGAAGACGTCGGACTATCAGTAACCCGGCAATACCCATACCCATCAACATTCCTGAGGAGGGTTCTGGAATAGCTGTAAATTGTGTTGTAAAATTCGATCCGCTATTGTTTACAGTGCTATTAAAGTTTCCACTGCCTCCACCATTGGACCATGTGAAGTCAGCCACAGCATACATTTCAATTGTGTAAAATTTAGGTACTTGAACAGTTCCAGCAGTTAAATTTTGAAGCAAGTTAACTGATGTATTAGCTACCCAATACTTGTTAACATTACCATCAGGGTTCCATTGGTTACTGAATGGAACGTTATATGTAGTAAAAGAGCCTTTGCTAGTAGCCCCAGTTTCAAATACTCTCCAGAACAGGTTAACAGCATTGGCGGAATCTCCACCGGATTGCCAAGTTTTAGCAGATGCATTAGCCAATTGTAATAAACCACCCTCATTCAAGTTTATTGTTCCTAAACTAGCGGGTAGAGAATTAGCTGGGTTTGCACCATGCGTATCACCAACCAAATTATAAGATCTGGTCGACTGGTTAATAGCATCCAAACTTGAAGCATCTACACTAAACCCAACACCCACTGCATACATGGTGTTGGCATGGGTTGTTGTAACTAGTATTAAACTCACAATCACTGACACGAAGATTCTTTTCATAATTTTACCTCCACTAGATACTATTTTCTCTGGTTGTTTCATGTTGTATTAGTTATTTTTGCTTTATCCTTACCTAAGCAAAATACTACCACAATAAACCTCCTGCAAGGGGGTATTTTGTGGAACAGTTTAAAGATGTTTATTTAAACTTTCCCCCTCTTGGTTGAACAGTTTAATTTACCCCCTTGCCTATGAAGTCCCTAAGTATGGCCGACCTTGCTCAAGCCGCTGGCGTCGGCAAAGCCACTGTCTCCCTCGCTCTCCGCAACGATCCCCGTATCCGCGAATCCACCCGACGTCGAATCCAAGCCCTCGCCAAAAAAATGGGCTACCGCGCCAATCCCATGGTCGCCCTCGTCATGGGTCAACTTCGCTCCAGTTCCAACACCAAGTACCGAGGCTCCTTCGCCCTCATCGGCCTCCAGATCACCAAAGCTCTCGCCGAACAAAATCACACCTTTCGCTCTCTCCTTCGCGGATTCGAAAACCGCGCAACCACACTCGGCTACCAGGTCGACCACTTCTGGGCAGACGATCCTCTTCTCCAAGGAAACCCCAAGTTGCCCGACGTTCTCCAAGCCCGCGGTATCCAAGGAGTCGCTTTTCTCGGACTTCCCTCCAAAGCCACTCTCCCCAACTGGACCGAATCTATCATCTCCCACCAGGTCTCCGTCGTCCTCGGCACCCGCCCCTCCTCACCTGCCATCCACTCCTGTTCGAACGACCAGTACACCACCTCCTTCGATGCCGTCCACCAACTTCACGCCTTAGGAAAAAAACGCCCCGCCCTCGTCCTCTCCCACGCCATCGACTCCCTCCTCGCCGGCCGATTCTCCGCCGCCTTTCTCCAATCTCAAACCTCCACGGGCGAACCCCTTTCGAAAATCGCCGAACGCATCTGGTGGTTTCAACCCGGAGATCAATCCTCCTTCCTCGAATGGTTCGCCCAAACCAAACCCGACGCCCTTCTCACCACCCACCTCGAAATCGCTCCATGGCTCAAGAACGCAAAAATTACCCCACCCGCCCTCGCTCACCTCGATTGGGATCCCTCCATGACGGGATGGGCGGGCATGAACCAGAACAATGAAACCGTCGGCGCCAACGCCGTCGATCTCCTCTCCTCTCACCTGATGCGAGGAGAATTCGGCCTCCCACTCTCCGCCAAAGTCCTCCAGGTCGAAAGCCAATGGGTCGAAGGAGCCTCTCTCAACCCAAAAGTTTTCTTTTCCAACAAATCATCTTCCGCATGAATCTTCCTGCGCTGGCCTCACGATACCCCCTCCGCCTCACCCTCACCCTTTCTCTTCTCCTTCTCTCCCCACTCACCCGCGCTGCCGATGAGGCCCCTCAACTGGGCTGGATCCCCATCCAAACGATCCCAGCCGAAACCTCCACTACCCTCGACCTCACCCGCTGGCTCTGTCCTGGCCCCGAAGCCAAGGTCCAGATCACCCCTCCCGCCTCTCTCTCCGCACAACTCGACCCATCCTCTCTCGAACTCAAAATTCAGACTCAGCCAGATCTGCAGGGCCTGATCGATCTCCCGATTCAAATCACACCTAAAAAAGGGGAGTCCCTTTCAGGAATTCTTACTCTCGCGATCTCCCCCCGCTCCACCCACCGCTTCACCTTCACAGGTAAAGGCTCAGAAAAATCAGTCTGCCTCGCCGGCGCCTTTAACGGATGGAACGCCACCTCCCACCCTCTCACCCGAGAAAAAGGAAACCTCTGGTCCCTCTCCCTCCCTCTTTCCCCAGGACCCCAAGCCTATAAGTTCGTCGTGGACGGCGATTGGCGACTCGACTCCTCCCACTCTCTCACCATGGCCGACGGCACGGGCCAGAAAAACTCGCTCGTGAAAATTCCTGAAAACACAAACTCCGCCACTTTCCTTTACGCGGACTCCCGCAAGCCAGGACTCCTCACCTTTCTCTCCGCTCCCGCAGGATGGAAAGCCTCCTCTCTCTCATCCATCGCCCAACTCCCCGATGGAACCTCCCGCCCCATCCCAGCCACATCTCCCCAGCCTGGCCGCTTGGAAATCGATACCTCTTCTCTTCCTCCCGACTCTTGGATCCGCCTCGCCGCCGTGGGGGAGGACGGCACTCTCGCCCGCCCTGCCCGAGCCCGCATCACCACCGAAACCAAGTCCGATGCCAACCGCCTCGATCACATCATCTACTTCGCCTTCATCGATCGGATGATCGATGGAGATCCGAAAAATAATCCTGCTCCCGATCCCAAGGTCGAAAAACCTGCGCAGTATCTCGGGGGCGATCTGATCGGCGTTCGTCAACTGATCGAAAACGGCTACTTCGAAAAACTCGGCGTCAACACTCTCTGGCTCTCCCCCGTGAACCAGAACCCACCCCAATCCTTCAAAGAGTATCTTCCACCTGGCCGCTGGTACACAGGCTACCACGGCTACTGGCCTCTCTCCTCGACCGAGGTGGAGCCCCGCTTCGGCGGCAACGAAGCTCTGCTGGCTTTGACCGAATCCGCCCGACGACACGGCCTTCGCGTCATTTTGGATCTCGTTCTCGCCCATGTTCACGAAGATCATCCCGCCTTTAAGGATCATCCCGACTGGTTCGGGTCGCTGATGTTGCCCGATGGCACAAAGAATCTCCGCAAGTGGGATGCGGAAACCCAGTTCACCACATGGTTTGAACCTTTTCTCCCCCGCTTTAACTACGATCAACCCGCTGCATCCCGTTTCCTCATTTCCAATGCTGTCGATTGGGTTAAACGATTCAACCTCGACGGCTTCCGTCTCGATGCTGTGAAACATATTCCGCAGAAATTCTGGTCGGCATTTCGGTCGGGTCTCCGAACCGATCTTCCCGTCGCCTCCGATCCCGCCTTCTACCTTGTGGGCGAGACGTTCATGAACCGCCAAGGCATCGCCAGCTTTGTCGGGCCGGCCAAACTCGACGGCCAGTTCGATTTCCCACTCTACGACACCCTGCTCTCCACCTTTGCGATGGAGTCCACTGGATTTTCCGAACTGGAAGCCGCCACGGCTGATTCAGAACGCGTTTACGGTTTGGAAACCGCTATGTCGCCACTTCTTGGAAATCACGATAAACCTCGATTCCTTGCTTATGCCGACGGCGATCTTCCCGATCCCCGCGAGCCAGACGAGGAGGAAGCGGGTTGGAAATACCCCTCCACAGTGGATCACCCCTCCTCGTACGCAAAGTTGCGGATGGCCTTCACCTTTCTCATGACCCTTCCGGGTGTGCCTATGATCTACTACGGGGATGAACTGGGTCTCACGGGTTCGGGCGACCCGGATAACCGCAGAATGCTTCCCGATCCCGACAAAGCTACTGGCGAAGCAAAAACTACTTTCGATCACGTCTCCAAACTGACGCATCTACGCTCCGCTCATCCCACTTTTCGCTACGGAAGTCGACGAGCGATCGAGACGAAAAAGGACACCTACGCCATCGTCCGTGCGTATGCGGAGGACAGGGTTCTCATTGCTTTCAATCGCTCTGAAAAACCAGTGTCCCTAGAATTGCTTGTTTCGCCTGAAATTCCGGATGGTCCTCTCGAACAGGAGCTACTTCTTTCCAAAACCTCATCCGCTAAGCAGGTATCCGTCAAAGACGGCCGCCTTACTATTTCCCTCCCGCCCCGCTCCAGCTCGATTTTTGTTCCTGCCAAGCGGTAGCCGCGTCTTACTTCTTGGCGGGCTTTTCGGGGGACTGAAGAGGATTTCCTTGGGGTAGGCGGGCGCCTTCTGGGGCTCCAGAGGGCATCATGCCTTGAGGAAAGGTAGGCAAACCCTGCGGACTGATCCGGTTCTCGATCGGAATCACGGGTCGTCTGACAATGGGCTGGGCTGTCGGTCGCAGGACGAGAACCACCTGGCAGACGGCAATGGTCAAAAGGCTTAGGGCCACCAAGGCCATACACACTTTCACATAAGGTTCAGGCTTCACTAGGGTTTCTTGGCTCATCCGAAGAGCTTAACGAGTCCGCACATATTGTGGAAAGCACGCTTTCCAGAGGTCGGTTTATTGGTTTATGATCTTAATCTTATTCCGTTGGCTAGGTAGCTCAGTTGGTAGAGCAGAGGACTGAAAATCCTCGTGTCGGGGGTTCAATTCCCTCCCTAGCCACTTTCTTTTCCGTCCTTGGCGGCCTTTGCGTGAGTAATCCGAAAAGAGCTTAGGGATCAGATATCCCTCAAAGCACTTTTCCCTTAACTCTTCTCAACCTTTTTTCCGATGAGATAGTACGTTCGCAGTTTGCCCCGATTTCTTAATTCAACCTCCCCCCTATCCTCAAAAATATAACTATCCTCTAACCGTGCATGAACACTCTCACTCACATGAATTTTCATAGGCTCGGCCGTTCCCTCCAAGCGGTTGGTAACATTCACCACATCCCCCCACAAATCGTAGGCAAATTTCTTTCTGCCAATGATCCCTGCGGCCACGGTTCCGCTATGCATTCCAATCCGAATTTGCAGATTTCGGGACAACTTCTGGTTTTGACTTTTCAGAATAGACAATGCTTCCAAAGAGAAGTCCGCCATCTGCTGGGCATGCGTGGGACTTCGATCCGGAACCCCCGCCACCGCCATATAGCAATCCCCAATCGTCTTAATCTTCTCCAACTTATACTTCTCGGCTAAGTCATCGAAGATTTCGAACAGCTCATTAAGAAGGTTGGTCACCGACCTTGGCCCGAGCTCTGCAGCCAGCTTCGTGAATCCGACCACATCCGCAAAAAGCACAGTGACTTCAGGAAATGTTTCGGCCTCCACCTTCTCACCTTTTTGAAGCCGATCCGCAATAGCGATCGGCAAGACGTTGAGCAGAAGCTTCTCAGTGCGTCCCTTCTCTTTCTCCAATGCTGTTGCTTTTTCCCCGAGATCCGTCAGCGCCGTTTCTTTTTCTTTTTCCCTCTGATGGAGAATGGACGCCATCTGATTAAAAGCGGTGACAAGTTGGTTCAACTCCCGGACTCCTCGGATGCTTTGCATCTCAGTAAACTTACCCTGTTCCAACTGCTGGACGGCGAGAGACAACAGCCGAATCGGCCGTAGCACCAGCCGAAGAATCACCGTGTAGCCGATGCTCAGCAAACCCAACAAGGCCAGTGCCAGTACGAGTCCAAGCTGAACCCTGCGATGAACTTCTTTTTGTAGTCCACTGACAAGGATCGACGTCCTCTGGTTTACCATCTGGGTAAAATCCCGTAGCGGCTTCATAATTTTCGCCTTAGCCTCATGATACTGCTGGCTATGCAAAATCTGAATGGCGAGGGGTTGATCAGCTGTTTTTTTGATCTGAAAGGATCCCGTTCCGTCATCAAACTCACCTTTCAAGGCATGCATCGCGATATTTTCCAGCTTTACGAGTGAATCGCTTTGATTCTGAGAATCTTTAAGAAGGGCAAACTCCTGAACGGTAAATCCAGCACTTAACATCCGACTTTCTAGGGATACTTTTTCTCCCGCATCTGCGCTGTCCTGCTCCGCATCGCCGGTAACAAGGTCCCAGTAAATGTCGTTATAGTCTTGAGGCCGGGGCGTCTCTCCATTTCGGATTGTCAAAATACGATTAAAAAACTTCTGGTACTTATCGTTCCCTGTAACCGCGTAGGTGCGAGCCATCCGCGTCAAATCATCCGAGCTTTGACGAAGTTCGTCCGCCAACTGATAGGAGTGGTACTTCTGCAGTTGCGCCTCAGCTAATTCGTTAGCTTTTTTTCGACTAATGAAAGAATTGCTTACAAGAAGAAGCAGTAAAACTCCTACGGAGATAAAAACCAGCGCAAGAAGTGTTTTTAACTTCACTCCAAAAAAATACCTCAAAAGGAGACGGAAAGCCTTAAGAAAATCGCAAGCGAGAAAGCTTTGATTACCCTTCGCTCCTGAATCGCACATTCCATGAACAAGATCGCTTTTCCATAAAAAAGCGGATAAAGTTTCGGAATGCGAGTTCTTGTCACTGGAATGATTGCGGGAATGGACGACGCCGACTACCTACGGCGGGTCGTCGCCCTCGGCCAGCGCAACAACCGCGAGATCAAGGTCTACAACGCCATCGATGACTTCACGAAGGCAGGAAAAAAACCACTCGAACGCCTCTTGGGCACTACCGACTATGTTTTTGAACTGACCCGCGAGAAAGAGTACGAAAAAATCGGATACGAGATTCAGCGAAACAATTATCAGGACGTCATTATTCGTGCCCCCGCCACAGTTGAGTGGAACCGAATCAATCGCAAGTTTAAGGATCAACGGGTTCTTCGGGATTTTATTAAACCCGACCTGATCGTCACCCTGATCGACGCCGAATGGGCGATCAAACTAAAACTCGAAACCCTTCAGGAGGCCGACCCGTTCCTCATCGCTCTCAAACAGCGAAATCATACTTTGTACGATATCCTCTCCTGGATGAATGAGGAGGTTAGTCTCTCCGAAGACTGGGCTCGGTACATGGGAGTGCCCCACTATGTCATCGCCGTGGGCGAACCCCCCGAGGCCCTTTATAAACTGGTCACCCATCCAAATCCCTGGGTTGTGTACGCCAGCTACTCGATGAGCTACGGCACTCCGGAGAAACGAAAGGAGATCGACCAGATCATCCACCGTCTCCGCAAGTACGCCGTGATCGTAGATCCCCAGTCGATTGAGATCGGAACGAACTTTGAGGGGGTGCCTGCCAGCGATCGGGAGTCCATTTACGCATACACAGTCCATCGCGATCTGCACTGGTACGTGGGCAAAGTCCACGCCGTTGTGGCCATTCATCCCTACCCTGAGCGCCCACCTCTTTCCACAGGCATGATGGATGAACTGGGCCACGCCCGAGACTACATGAAGGCCCGCTATATGATCTTCCCCCGTGGCGGTTTCAGCCCCTTCACCACCGACTCCTATATCGAAAAGGGTCATCTGTTCGAGACCGCCGACGAATTCTTTCATCATCTCGATACCGTTGAAAAAAGACCCCAATTTAAAGACGAACTCGTCCTCCAGGCCGAATTTTTCAAGGGACAGTAATTGGGCTAAGCCCGCCTATTCAAGGCGGGCTCATGACACACACCATCTCGACCCTGCCATCGATTTCTGTTAGGTTTTTCAGATGTCTTTGATTTCCAGAATCAACGAAACCACCTCTGCGCAAAACCTGAGTTCACCAGAGATGCGTCGGTATGCCCGCCATCTCATCATGCCCGAGGTCACGGTCGAAGGTCAGCGCAAGCTCAAGGCCTCCAGAGTTTTGGCCATTGGAACAGGTGGCCTCGGCTCCCCTCTTCTCGCCTATCTAGCCGCCGCAGGGGTAGGTCGACTGGGAATCGTTGATTTCGACCGGGTGGACGAATCCAACCTCCAGCGTCAAATTATCCACCGTCAGACCTCCATCGGTCAGGCCAAGGTCGAATCTGCCCGCCGCACCATTTCCGAACTCAATCCCCACGTGGATGTAGTAACCCACGAAATCGCCCTGCGTTCCGACAACGCACTCGAACTTTTCGCAGACTACGATGTGGTGGTGGACGGTACCGACAACTTTCCTACCCGCTACCTCGTGAACGACGCATGCGTTCTTTTGGGTAAACCCAATGTATACGGCTCCATCTTCCGCTTCGAGGGCCAGTGCACCGTATTCTGGGGAGAAAAAGGCCCCTGCTATCGCTGCCTCTACCCCGAACCGCCACCCCCAGGTAGCGTGCCCAGTTGCGCTGAAGGAGGCGTTCTTGGAATCCTCCCCGGCGTGATCGGGGTTCTGCAAGCCATTGAGACCGTGAAACTGATTCTCGGAATCGGTGATCCACTCATTGGACGTCTTCTCCTTTTCGACGCCTTAAAAATGAAGTTTAAGGAAATGAAGCTACGTAAAAATCCGCACTGCCCGATCTGTGGTCCGAATAAAACCATCACAGGCCTTATTGATTATGAGCAGTTTTGTGGTGCCCCTGCCCGCGAGGGACCGGCACAGGAAGCACCCCAAGTTCCTGAAATCACCTGCTCTGAACTCAAACAAAAGATCGATTCTAAAAAATCATTTGTCTTGGTCGACGTACGTGAACCCCACGAATATCAGATTTCCAAGATTGCGGGTTCTACCCTCATTCCCTTGGGCGAAATTCCGAAGAGATGGCAAGAAATTCCCCAAGATCAGGAAATTGTCCTTCAGTGCAAAGCGGGAGTACGAAGCGCCAAAGCTCTTCTTTTTCTTCAGCAACAAGGATACAAAAGACTTCTCAATCTCAAGGGCGGGATCGATGCCTGGTCGGAGGAAATCGACCCCTCTCTCCCCCGCTATTGAAGCTGCTTCAGACTTTACTCCTTCTCGTTCTCGCCTTGTGCCGCCTCGAAGCGGGTGGCCTCGCCAACCTAAAAGTTGAAGGGCATTCGATTGTTGCAGAGGTGGCACTCAGCCCTGCAGAGCAGATGAACGGCCTCATGAACCGCGAATCGCTTGAGCTAAATCACGGCATGCTTTTTGTTTTTCCTCAGCCGAAAAAAGCCTCTTTTTGGATGCACAACACCTCTATCCCTCTGGATCTGGCGTTTCTAGACGCGGACGGAGTGATTCTCGAAATTCTTCCCCTCGTGCCATTTGAAGAAGCCCGCGTAGTCAGTAAGTCCGACCAAGTTGCCTTTGCATTGGAAGTGAATCGGGACTGGTTCAGCTCCCGCGGACTTAAGCCCGGCCTTAAGGTAAAAGGATTACCAAAGAGTTAAGAAAATATCTCAGGCGTGAACTAAATCACGCCCAGTAAAAGCACGGATCTGATTTGGATGGATACTTACTACGGCTAGGGTTTCCCCCTCTCGCGTCGAAAATTCAACCTCATAACCTGTTGGTTTTTGGTGCACATGAATCACAGTCCCAACAGTTCCAACAGGTAGACCTAGTTCATTCAGATTTTCGGTCAAAACAACCCTGCTGTGCTCGGAATAAAGCTTCATACTTTTGTAGGATAAGCCGTGATAAGGCGGGGCGCAAGAACCCCCCTGTCGACCTGCCAAACGGTAGTCACTCGAACCTTTTTGCCCCGAGGTGTTTCCAAGAATCCCCAGACCACCACGCGATGACCAAATGTAGATTTGCATATCTCCTTACCCTGCGGCTTTTGGAGAAGAATGTGCATAGAGTCAGAAAACTCCCTCCACCTATTGCGGCTAAATCCAAGCGATTGAAACCAAAGGGCCTTGGATCGCCCCTGTTCATGGTTTTCATTGAGCAAATATTCCGTTACCTTTCTCTTCTCAATTCTCCATCTCCTTATCCTCACCCCTACCCCCAAATCTGTCTGTCCAAGGTGCGGTACTGAATTGCTTCAGCCAAATGATCCAACAAAACTTTCTCGCTTTCTGCCAGATCTGCAATCGTACGGGCGACCTTTAAGATTCGATCCAAAGCTCTAGCGCTGAGGGAGAGATCACTCATGGCTCCCGATAAAAGAGCCTTCGCCTCCCGATCCATCGGAACTCTTTTCCTTAAATCCCGCGGGCCCATCTGGGCATTGGCATAGATTGCAGATGCGGGTCCGAATCGCTCTCGTTGGACCGCCCGAGCCCGCTCCACCCTGGCTCGGATAGTTGCCGACGACTCCCCAGGTGCTTCCGCTAAAAGTTGCTCATGCTTCATGGCGGGAACCTCCAGATGCAGATCGATCCGATCTAAAAGCGGACCACTAATTTTATTTAAATACTTTCGTGCTGCTTGCCCGTTCCCCCGTCCCTCAAAATATCCACGCGGGCTTGGATTCATCGCCCCCACAAACATAAATCTCGCAGGAAAGGTCATCGTCCCTGTAGCCCTTGAAATCGTCACTTGCCCATCCTCCAGCGGTTGCCTCAGAACCTCCAAAGCGGATCTCTTAAATTCTGGTAGTTCATCCAGGAAAAGCACCCCGTGATGCGCCAAACTGACTTCCCCTGGAGCGGGATGCGCCGAACCCCCAATCAACCCAATATCAGAAATCGTGTGATGCGGACTCCGAAACGGACGCTCCTGAACCAACGATCCCTCGGATCGAAGGAGCCCTGCCACACTATGAATACGCGTCGTCTCAAACGACTCCTCCAAACTCATTTTTGGCAAAATGCTGGGAAGCCGTTTCGCGAGCATGCTTTTCCCCGAGCCCGGCGGCCCAATCATCAAAACATTATGATTCCCGGCTGCTGCAATTTCCAGCGCCCGCTTCACCGCCTCCTGGCCCTTTACCTCGGAAAAATCTTCCCCACTTCCAGACTCCCGATCTGGGGTGACGCTCGTACGGATTGGCGCCTCCACTCTCGGGCAAGGAATCATCTTTCCATCGATGACTTCTGCCGCCTCCCGAAGATCTCGAACAGGCACAATCCGAATTCCCTCAACAGCAGAGGCTTCAGCGGTATTCGCCATCGGAACCATTAATCCCCGCAACCTTCGCCCTCGGGCCAGCAGCGCAATAGCCAAAGCCCCTCGCACCGCCCGAACTTCACCATCCAATGCTAATTCCCCCACCACCATCCATTCCGCCAGGTTTTCATTCGAAATTTGACCCGAGCAGGCCAAAAGCCCAAGCGCGATCGGCAGATCAAAGCAGGGTCCACCCTTTTTAAGATCTGCTGGAGCTAAGCTCGCGGTAATAAATCCTTCAGGGCAGGAGTAGCCGCTATTCCAAATAGCTGCTTTGACCCTTTGGCGGGACTCCTTCACGGCCGTGTCTGCCAAACCCACCACCACAAAGTTTTCTTTTCCACTCCCCGCGTCCACCTCCACCTCCACGGGCAGCGCCTCCACCCCGACCACCGCTGCCGACCAGGTGCTCGCAAGCTGTCTCATCGGCTCCACGCCAGTCCTGCATCGGTTAAACTATAGGCGTGCCGAATCCAACGACATTTCGGCCACTGACCTGGTGCAAAGTGAACTTCTACGATATCAAAACGGACAGGAGGTGGGCGACAGTCTAGCTCTCGTAAATATCGGTTAGCTGTCGAAATGATTCTTCTCTGCTTCGCCCACGTCACTGCATGTTCTGGACGTAATCGGGCGAGAATATGGCGCGTTTTGACTTCTACGACGACCAGCTCATTTCCTTCCCTTCCTATCAAGTCGATCTCTCCGCATCGGGCCCGATAATTACGGACCAGGATTTTTACTCCTTCACGCTGGAGAAAACGGGCTGCCACCCGCTCCCCATATCGGCCTGCCTCCCGACTATTTTTCCATGCGGGACATGGTTGTTGATCCCATGGGTAAAAACGATCGCCGATGGAGCGGACAAGGTCCGTGAACACGGAGAGCCTCGAGATGCTCCGCCGTGCCGTATCCACAATTCTTTGAAAAACCATACATGGGATATAACTGACCAAATTGTAAAAGGGTTCGGTCTCGTGAAACTTTTGCGACCACAGAAGCTGCAGCAATCGACGGACAAATTCCATCCCCCCCCACAACAGCTACGTGCTCTTTTCCTAAATGCTTGGCAGGCAAACCATCTACTAAAATCACCCCCGCGACGTCTCCTAACCCCTTTAAAGCCCGTGCCATCGCGATTTGACTGGCTACCAAAATATTGTGCTCCTCAATTTCCTGTAGGGAGGCCTCTCCCACAGCCCACCTTCCGATCTCTCCATCTGTGAGTCTTTCGAAAAGGTCCTCTCTTTTCTTCCTACTTAGCTTTTTTGAATCATCCAAACCCTCGAGTTCCACCCTGCTTTTGTGAAACTGATAGGCCGCTGCTACGACGGGCCCCGCTAACGATCCCCGACCCGCCTCATCTACTCCGACTGTTGCGGATGAACCCGCCAACAAAATCTCTGATTTCCAGAGCGGAGGAATTTATTTTTTCTTTCTGG
>JASGCJ010000039.1:0-2572 GCA_030054195.1 Minisyncoccota bacterium | reverse complement strand
TCAAGTAAATCTTCTCTTCGCTCTTTCGTCCGTGCCACGGCTTGGCTCTTCTGCCACTTGAGAACCTCCGCGTGATGCCCCGAGAGCAACACCCCAGGCACCTTCATTCCCCGAAACTCCTCAGGCCGGGTGTACTGAGGACCTTCCAAAAGCCCTTCCCCCTCAAATGAGTCCTCCCCAGCAGAATCCTCATTCCCCAACACCCCCGGAATCAACCGCACCAACGCATCAATCAGGGTCAACGCCGGCAGTGTCCCGTTACTTAAAACATAATCACCGACCGAAATCTCCTCATCGACCCATCCCTGCCGAACTCTCTCATCGATCCCCTCATAATGCCCGCTGACCAGCAGCAGGCGACGGTGCTCCTTGCCCAACTGCCGAACTTTCGCCTGATCCAATCGAACTCCCTCGGGCGTCAAGTAGATCACCCTTGCCCGATCTTCTCCTTCGCCCCGCAAATGCTCAATCGCATCCACCAGAGGCTCTGCCTTCATCACCATACCAGGTCCTCCCCCAAACGGACGGTCATCCACCGTGTGGTGCTTGTCCTTCGCGTAATCCCGGATCTGATGCACACGGATCTCCACCAAACCCGCACGTTGCGCACGTCCCAAAATACTTTCTCCCAGCACTCCTTGCGCCATCGCAGGAAAAAGGGTCAAGAGATCAATCTTCATGAATCGTCCCCATCGAATTCCCCGTCCTCTACCTCGACAGATACGTGACGCCCATCTCGGCTCGCCGCGTTTAAAAGAGACCGAATCGCCTCAATCGTTCGTCCATTACGGCCGATGATTCGGCCTAAATCCTCAGGGTTAACGCGAATGCGAAAGAGAAAGCCCCGGTCGTACGAGGTCTCCTCTACATCTACTTCGTCGGGATGGGTGACAAGGCGACCCAGGACAAGTTCCAGAAAATATCGCATGGGAATCCTGTCCTCACCGGAAACTTACGCCTTCGGCGCACGCCGCGCTTTGCGGATGAAACTGGCCACCGTCTCACTCGGTTTGGCCCCTTTGCCTACCCAGTGATCAATCCGATCCAACTTGAGCTTCATGCCCTCATCTTTCCCCATCGGATTGTAGGTTCCTACCAGCTCAAGAAAACGACCATCCCGCGGACTTTCTTTGTCCGTCACAACCACACGAAAGTAGGGACGATTCTTTTTTCCCTCTTTCCGCAAACGAATCACCACCGCCATAAGTTTATCTCCCGTACCCCGCCAACGTGGTGCTCTGCGGCCCCTAAACAAGGGCGATTTCGCAGAACGTCGACGAACTTAAAAACATATCTAAACCCCCGCCCTCTTCCAAGGACAAAGTCCTTCCCCGCTAACTCTTTCCGACCGCAATCGCCTCCACACACTCCAACCACGCATGGATCAACCATCCGTGAATCTCCTGAATCCTCGCCGTATCCTCACTAGGCACCACAATCGCATGATCACACAGCCCTTTTGCAGGCCCACCATCCTTTCCTAAAGCTCCTATAATCAGCATATTGCGACTTTTTGCAACCTGGAGTGCTTTGAGTATGTTGGGAGATTTTCCACTCGTACTGAATACAACCAAAACGTCCCCTTTCTGACCAAACGCCTCCACTTGCCTTGAAAACACATCCTCGTAAGACCAGTCATTCGCAATGCAGGTCAGGGCTGAGCCATCGGCACAAAGGGCCAACGCAGGGAGAGCCTTCCGATTCTCCCGATACCGCCCCGTCATCTCCTCAGCTAAGTGCATCGAGTCAGCCGCACTGCCCCCATTCCCACACGTTAAGACTTTTCCCCCCGCTTTCACCCTCTCTGCCAAGGCTTTTCCCGCCGCCTCCACCGCAGGGACCAATCCGTGGCAACGCTTGACGGTTTCCTCCAAAGCAGAAAGATCGTGGGCAAGATTCATCGAGATGCTATGTCTAGATTCGCACGGAAAATGAAAATCGTCGAAAAATATCTTTGGCGCTCGGTACTACTGCCCCTCGTCTTCGTCATTACCGCCCTGTTCGTGCTTTGGCTTATGTTTGATATTTTCGACAAATTGGGGCGTCTCGTTGAAAAAAATCCGCCTTTCCCTCTTTTGGTAAAGTACTTTCTAATTCAGCTTCCCGATCTGGCCCAGTCGATCCTGCCCGTCGCCGTCCTTTTCGCCACTCTCTACGTCTTGGCTTACTTCTCAAGACACCGCGAGTCGGTCGCCCTTCTGGCCTCAGGAATGAGCCCAGTGACTCTGGCGAAACCATTCCTCGTCTGTAGTGCGGGTCTCTCCGTCATTCTCTACCTGCTTTCCTACTCTCTCTCCCCCACCGCCCAAGCAGGTCGGGAAAAAGTGAAAAAGCAGATCAAACAGGAACCTTTAGAAGAAAACACATTTCAACAGATCGTCTATCGCTCGCCCATGCTACCGAACGCCACTCAAAGTGAAATCTGGTACATCGGTCGCATCTATCTGAAAGAAAAAAAAGCGGAAAACCTGGAAGTTCTATTTCGGTCCGAGCCCGAAGGGCGCGATCTTTCCAAACTATTTGCCACTTCTGCCGTCTACCAAGGCGGGGTTTGGCACTTTCAAGGGGTTCG
>JASGCJ010000038.1 GCA_030054195.1 Minisyncoccota bacterium | reverse complement strand
CCGCCTCCACGAGAGAGAGGTCGACAGGGACGATTTTCGGGGGCTTGTCTTTGTCCGCGGGCTTGGGTTCTTTTTTTCCGCCTGCGATCAAGGGGAGGTCGAAGCGGCCCATTCCAGTCACAATGACCGAGTTGGTGTGGGGTCGGTTGAGGGTGGGGGGATTAAAAAACTTTAGACCAGGAGTGGCGGGATCAATCTGGAGATTCTCATTCGAAATGAGGAAGGCCTCTTTTGTGCCAGAGGCGAGCTTGGCGGATCCAGAGAGGGTGTTGTGGAAGAGTTGGTGGGATTCTCCCGCGATGGAGAGGGTGAGGTCTTTGGCAGTTCCACGATTTTCAGAGATGAGGTTTCCTTTGCTTGTGGGGGTCAGATCGAGAGTCAGCTCGCTTTTTCCGAACCGATTGCGGGTGATGATCCCTCGGTCAGATCTGCTACGAATGTCGGTTTTGTTTCCTGAGAAGGTGTTGCCGGCGACCATGCTGTTGAGAGAGTTGATGGAAAGGGCAGTTTCGGTTTGGTTTTTGAACACGTTGTCGAGGCACTGGAATCCGCCCGACTGATCGACTTGGAGGGCGATGCCATTCTTCTCGAAATAGCATCGGGTGACGCTGGCGGCTTCATTTAACGACGTGAGATTGGTGGTTCCGCGATAGTCGATGCCGATTTTGCCGCAACGCAGGATGTTGAGCTGATCCAAGTTGATTCGGGAACCTTCGCCGATCTGGATACCGGTGACGGACTTACCGCCACCATCGAGCGTGGCGGCTCCGGGCCCCGAAGATGAGACGGAGACAAACTCGGCTTTTTCGACCGAAATCAGGCTAAGGGCGGAGCAGCTTGCTCCAGCCTTTAAGCCGGCTGAAGGGGAAAGCTGGAGGCACATCTTCGATCCGAGTCGTAGTGGGGCAGCGCCAACCTCCAGGTTGCCGGCGGGCTCCAGAACCAGTACTGCTTCCGGTTTTTCCTTCCGAGCCGCATCGATCAGCCCTTGGGCTGCATCTGCGGTGCCGGCGGGAAGAGAGACACGGTGAATTTCTTCTTTCGGTCCGGTGATGAAGGGGGCCTCGGGAGGGGTGAAAAACTGTTCTGCTGACTGAGCGGGTAGCAGGGCGTGAAAAGAAAGAGCCAGAATCAAGAAGGAGGCAGAGAGAGAAGGGGTTAGTTTACCAGACTGCAAAGGATAGGATTTGAACATATTCAATCTTGAGGCTGACTCCATCGTTAAGACAAGTCGGATCTGATCTTTTTTGTCAGATTCGTGAACATTCCTGCAATTTAAGCTTGTTTGAGAAAAGAAAGATTCGTAATCATTTCATTCATGAAAAAATTCTATCCTCTCTTTTTGGTTCTATGTCTGGCGAATGTTGTAATGGCCCAAAACAATGCACCCGCACCTGCTTCCGTCCCATCGACCCCAGTTTCTGCTGTCGCACCGGCAGTTGTCTCTAAGCCGATCGCTATTTCGGGCTGGGCGGTGATTGGCGACAAAGCCAAGGCGTTTGGTCCGAAGGAGGAAGGCGGGAAGATTCTTTTCACAGGGGTTGATTTCGGAAAAAAAGGAAAGTCGTTTGCTGGTTATTTTGAGAAAACCATCTTGGGGGAGGGGCAGACCCTCAGTTTCAAGAGCAACGTTCAGTTTGCTGGGGTCGGAACGGTCGGTGCTTTCCGTTATGGAATCTTTCAAAAGCGCTCCAAAGATCATAATCGGGGATGGTTGGGTTACTGTTTTTATGCCGGGTTCCGTCCCGATATGCCGAAAGGGAATCTGTTGGCTCGCTTGCCGGAGAACAACGGATCCTTCGATGGTTTGAAGGATGATAAAGGGGCCGAAACGGCCCGCTCCTTGGGAGAGGCAATCTCGGGACCAAAGTCGATCAAGGATGGGTTGTACACCCTGACAATCGACGTGAAGAAATCGGGGGTAAATATGGAGGTGAAATCGATGCTTGTTTCGGGGTTGGATCCAACCCCAGCGGTGAGTTATTCGGGGATCGATAACCAGCCAGCCACCCCTTGTTTCGATGCTTTGGGATTTGTGACCCACGAAGTTCTTTCGGCTGATTCGATTGAGTTCAGCGATGTGTCGTTGAACTTGGTAGGTCCGTAGAGCGGTTATCATTATTGGGTCTGTTTCCGGTCCAAGACTCGGATTGAGTCGGGTACGTTTCTTTGGACAAAGCAAACTCCCCAGCTTCGTGATTTGCTAGCGTAGGTTAGCGCGTAGCTAAGGTTCTATTACATAAGGAATAAGCTATAGAATTACGCTAGAAATGCAGTCCATTTAGGATTAAAACAGTAGCTAATGTATAAATTATACATTAATTAAAACATTAGGGTACGCATATTTTTAAAATTTCTTTTATTATCAAAGTGTATCACTTTATATCTATATAAAATTCTAATTATCAATGTTTTAGATATAATATATCGTTTACTTTAGTAAATCATTCAAGAAAATACACCTTGCATTAAATATATTACATTATATATTTGTCAGCAGATGAGGCTGAGAAATCTATGAACAAATCGAATCCTTGTTGGTCAAAGATCGTATTTCATAGGTTATAGGAGATAAAAAATATGAATACACAAACCAATCAAAGTACCGTTCAAACCAACGCCCGTAATCTTCGAAAAAATTTCATCCCGCTGCTTCTCGCGGTGGCTGGCGTGCTGACGGTGCAAGCAACTTTTGGGGCGACTTACACGAGTTCTTCTACCTCTGGGACACAAACCTGGAGTTCTGGAACGGGGTGGAGCGCTGTTCCGATGAGTGCGGCGGATACCTCACTTGTTTTTAGCGCGACCTTGACTTCCGGAACGGCACTTCAGTCCGTTAACAATCTGGTGGGAGATTTTTTACTGAACAATCTCTCAGTGAACTATACAGGACCCGGGACAGGGACGGTACCGACCTTCACTTTGACTGGAGGAAATTTGGCGTTTACTAGCAACGGGGGAACCACGCCGGTGCTGTCCTTTACCAGCGGTGGAACGATTAAGACGACTGAGACAATCAATAACGCGATCATTTTGAATAATAACCTGACTGTTTCTGCCGCCGCCACAGGTACGATTAACATTTTGGGTGGTGCGATCAGCGGGGTAGGTGGAATTTCAAAAAGTGGTCTTGGAGCTGTGAACGTCATTGGTGCAGCCAATACCTTTTCTGGTGCGGTATCGATCGGAAGCGGGGCGCTCTACGTGGCCAATATTGGAAACAACGGTGCAAATAGCTCTCTTGGCACAAGTGGAACGGTCACAATTGGAGGTGGCAGTAATTCGGGAGAGTTGAGAACGACCAATGCTGTGTCCGAAGCCACGGATAAGACGATTGTGATGGGGGGTAGCACAGGTGGTGCAACCATTGCGAATTACGGAACAGGCACAACGCTCACTTTGAATGGAAACATCAATGCGAACGGCACAGGCAGCAAAGTTTTGACCCTGAATGATAAAAACGGGTCGATCACCGTGAACGGCACGATTGCGAACGACGTTGCTGGCAATGCTGTTTCTTTAGTGAAAACCGCAGCTTCTGCTAACATGGTGACGTTAAATTCCGCAAACAGCTACACAGGTGGAACTACAATTTCGTCTGGAACTCTTGTGGTCGGCAATAGCGGCGCTTTGGGGACCGGCACTCTTACGGTGACGGGGGCTGCAACGCTCATGGCGAGTAATAATGTCAGTCTGGCAAATAATATCGCAAATAATATCGCAGCGGGTTCCTATTTGAGTATTGCTTCTGGTCAAAACACAGGATTCACCAATGCGATTACAGGTTTGATTTCCGGGACTGGTGGGGTGAGGGCCAACACGGCAGGTTCCCGGACCGAGTTATTGAATGTAAATAACAGCTTTGGTGGCGGACTTAAGGTTGAGCAGGGAACATTTGTGGCGGCCAATATGGGAAATGCTGGTGCAAATAGTGCGATAGGAACAAGTGGAACGGTGATCCTTGGTAATTCAACGACCTCTGGCTTCCTTATCTGGGGAAATAGCCAGAGCGAGACAAGTGACAAGGTGATCGCGATGGGTGGAACGACTGGTGGGGCGGGAATTTATGGCAAGAACAATGGCACACTCCTTACGTTGAACGGAAACCTCTCGGTGACAGGAGTTGGAAACAAAACTCTTACCATGGGTGGGGATAGTGACATCACTTTTAACGGCTTGATCGCCGATGGTGCTGGATCCGTCATTAATGCCCGTACGACGGGGACGACGACAAATACTCGGACCACCACTTTAGGAAATGCAAACAACAGCTTCACAGGAGCGGTTGCCATTGATGCCTCCGCACCCGCCAGTGCAAGTGTGACGAACTATCTTTCTGTGGCTGGAGTGGGCAATGCGAACGCGAACAGCTATCTCGGCAAAAACGCTACGATCAATATTGGCGGGAGTGCAGCTGGTAGCACTGCGATGTTGAAATATACAGGTTCTGGCGAGACAAGTGACAAGGTGATCAATATGGCCGGAGCCAATGGGAATGCGGGAATCGAGCAGTCGGGAACCGGCCTTCTCAAATTCAACAACAATTTCACTGCGACGGCGGCAGGAGATAAGTCATTTGTGTTGTCGGGCTCAACTACTGGAACGGGAGAAATCGGCGGAGCGATTGTCAACGGGGCAACTGGGTCGACTGGCTTGAAAAAGGAGGGGAGTGGAACTTGGACCTTGTCGGGTGCGAATAGCTACTCGGGAGCAACCACCGTTTCCGCGGGAACGCTGAATGTGGCCAACACAGGTAACATCAGTTCCAGTTCTGCAACGACGATCAATGGTGGAAATTTGGTGGTCAATGGCACTGCTGGTGCTGTGACGGTAAATTCGGGAGGAAGTCTTCTTGGGTCTGGAACGGTGGGTGCAGTTGCTTTGACCAGCGGTTCCTTTCTCAAGCCTGGAAACAGTCCCGGAAATCTGACGGCCACCGCATCGGTTTGGAATTCGGGTGCCACGTATGAGTGGCAGATCAGCTCCCTGACTGGAACAGCTGGGACCGCTTGGGATCTTTTCACGGTGACTAGCGGACTCAATCTCTCTGCTCTTTCTTCCTCCTCGACATTCAATCTGAGTCTCGATTCGGCAGGGGCGTTGGCAGGGTTTAGTAGTACCTCGGACTACACTTGGACCTTTGCAAAAGCGGCAAGTATAACAGGTTTGTCTTCGACAAGTGCTGGGACCGACATCAGCACTCTCTTCAATATCTTGGCGACGAACTTCAATGGGGGTACGGGGCCTGCGAATGGATTCAAGGTGGTGGTGGGGGAAACTACCGGAGGTTACACAAGTTTAAATCTGACGACCGTGCCTGAGCCCTCGGCTTCCTCGCTCATGGGAATCGGTCTGAGTGTGCTGATGATCCTTCGCACTTTTCGTCGTCGGCAGAGCTAAAAAAAAGGGCCTCCCTATGGACGACCTAAGGAGCAAAATTCGGGGAAGTCGAAAGAAATTCCTTCCGCTGCTCCTTGCGGTGACTGGGTCTCTGGCTGGAAGCTCACTGGTTCATGCGGCAAATACAGCCAACATTGATTTGACCACTGGGTACACCATCGGATCTGATTTGGTTGGCCAAGGTTGGGGAGCTTGGGGGACAACTGGGCGAACAACGAATCCAGTGAAGGTAGATGCAAATGGTGCGGTTCTGGCCAGCGTTGCAACCAGTCAGGCAGTTTATAAACAGTACAATCCTTATCAACTTGCTGCGGCGGGTCGGGTATTTGTTCGTGTCGATTTTAATGTCTCTTCTGCAGCGGCCGGCGGAGCTGATTTTTTCCTAGTCAATCGTGAACTAAATAACACCACCGGTGCAGTCAATCTCGGAACTCCCGACGGGAAGTCCTTTTTCAGAACATATATTAAAAGCTCCGGAGCAGGATTTGTTATTGGTTGGAATCCGAATTCGGCATCCGGAGGGACTACTCCTCCTCCTTTTTACGATTCGACTGTGTTAAATTTTAATCAAACCTACACAATTCTGATTCGGTACGATGCTGTTTCAGGATCAACTTATAACGATGTCAGTTACATAATGGTCAATCCTACTTGGGCTGCAGACCCCACGTCTCTTCCTTGGATCTCAGGGTTAACAAGGTCAGATTGGACTGGAAACAATACCGTTACTAGTGGCGTAGCGATCGGTGAATTTAGTTCCAGTGTATCTTCTGGAAGTAGTCGGATCCCCGGAATTCTGGGTTTAGTTTTGAAACAGAATTCTGGAAATGCACTTGCTGTAAGTAAAATCTTAATGGGAGACACCTTGGCAGATGTCGGGATTCTTCCTCCCCCTCCAAGTGTTCCGTCATCCTCAGCGTCGACTGCACCCAACATAAATGGCTTTACTGCGAACTGGACCGCCTCCACGGGAGCAGCGGGCTACTATTTGGATGTGGCCACAGATAGTGGATTCACATCTTTTGTTGCCGGATATAATGGGAAAGATGTTGGAGCTGTTGTTTCCTCCCCAGTAACTGGATCCTTTGCGGCTGGTACAACCCTCTACTACCGCGTCCGGGCCTATAATCCCGCCGGTAGTAGCGCGAATTCCGCCACGCAGGAAGCGGTCATAACGTCTGCTCCAGTCGTCTTGTATCCCAACGTTACTAATAGCGCAACGAGTGGCACGGTAACTTGGACCAATGGCCCAGGTTGGGCACCGAACAATCCGGTCAGTGCCTCGAACGCGGCGGTCACCTTTAGCGGGGTCCTAACCGCAGCCTTGAATGCGAACAATGACAGTCCTGGAAACTTTCAGCTTAACTCTCTTGTCTTTTCGAATACTGGTTCTGGAAATCTGAATCTGACCGGGAATACATTGCAGTTTGTCAGTTCTGGTGGGACCAACCCGACATTGATGTTCTCAACAACTGCTACTGTTCTCCAATCGGTTGGAAACAATCTGCAGATCGATGCAGATTTAAACCTGCAGCAAGCCTCGCAAGTAGCCAGTAATTCGACCGTTGCGGGTGCCATCAGTGGTTCGGGCGGAATAGCGAAGACCGGAACTGGATACGCCTATATCACTGGTGTGAACAACAGCTTTGGCGGGCCAGTTAAGGTCAGTGCGGGAGTTTTGGGGGCAACTGCGTTCGGCTTGTTAGGGCAAAACAGCTCGCTGGGAACAAACGGAACCATTTATCTGGGGGATTCGAGCGCAACCTCTCAGTTACGGGGGACCCAATCGGCGGATCAAACCTCCGATAAAACAATTCTGGTCGGTGGATCGGGAGCATTTAACTATATCGAAAATTATGGCACGACGGGAACGGCTTTAACCTTGAGCGGAAATATCGAGACATCTTCGAATGGGGCGAAAAGTCTGCGACTGAATCCGAAAAATGGACCGATCGTTGTCTCGGGAACGATTGGTGGAAACATGCCAGACAACCAGTTGTCTCTTATGCTTACGAACGGAACGTATCAGCTCACCCTCACTCGTTCGAATGCCTACAACGGGGGGACCTACCTACAGGGAGGAACTTTGGGACTAAGCAACAGTTTTGCTCTTGGAACAGGTTTGGTGAATCTATATGGAGTCACTATCACCGCTCTGACCAACATTAACTTAACCAATAATTTTCAATTCGCAGCAGCAGGAGTTACTGCACAAATCACGGCGACGACCAAAGTTGATCTGACCAATAAAGTATCCGGAAATATTGCCGGATTTATGGGGGTGGAGGGAATAGTCAGAATTAATACATCGTATGCGACGGCTTATCTGGCCAATCCTACAAACACCTTTAACTCGGTTCTGATTACTCAAGGTGCCATCGCAGCAGATTCTCTAGGGGTGGCGGGAAGTCCAAGTCCGCTGGGTACGAATGGCGTGATCACCTTTGGAAACGGAGGGGTTTCGATCCTGAAATATCTTGGTTCGGGTGAAACCAGTGCGAAAACATTGGCTTTTTCTGCTGGAGCAAGCCAGTGGTCGATTCTGGAACATCGGGGAACCGGCCCCCTAAAGCTGACGACTCCGTTGAAGATTGAACGTACGTCTGCCAATACGTTGATTCTAGAGTCTCAACCGTCCGGAAGTGGGGAACTAGCGGGTTCCATCACAAATGTTGAGGGAGTGGACATAGCGTTGAATGGAACCCGTCTGGCTAAATCCGGAACAGGAGACTGGATTCTATCGGCTTCCAATGATTATCGGAATACTTCGGTTCAGGAAGGTAGACTGATTGCTGAAAATCCGAATGCACTGCCTGCCGCCCGAGATGTGGAGATGGCGGGAGGAACCCTTCTATTGAACTTCAGTGGAGATGGGGCCACGCTGGGAAACTTGTGTCTGACGAACTTTAAATCTTCCCCCAATCGGTACATCAATACCGCGGTTGTTCCGGAAACCTTTAAGTTCAACAGTTCTACCATTGATCTTGGAACAAACCGAAGCTCAACACTGGTATTCTCGTCTGCGACGAACTGGATAACGAATCAATTGTCGAACTCTAACATTGTTGAGACGTATGGCCAGAACCAGTACCTAAAAGTCGCGAAAAGTAGCACAGGCGGAAAACTGTATATCACGAACACCAATGGAGTGCCTTTAAGCAGGATTCTAAATTCGGAAAATACAAACTTTACCGCGAATATCACTGCTCAAGGCTTGGTCTACTTCAACCTCCCAGGCAATGACGCTCCCGCAATCACTACTCGTGGAAATTTCACCGTAATTGAAAACAGAACGGCGGTGAGCATAGTGACGGCATTCGATCCAGATATGAATGCCCTGACATACTCCATTGCTGGTGGCTCGGACGGTGCGCTGTTTCGAATCGATTCCGAAACAGGGGTTTTGACCTTTGCATACGCGCCTGACTATGAGAGTCCGACAGATCTTGGGCGCAATAATGTGTATAATCTGACAGTAGTCGTAAGTGACGGTCAGTTAACCGATGAGAAGCAGATTGCCGTAACATTGACCAATGAAACTGATTCTCCGTCGGACTATAAGGCGGGTTGGTTGATGGCAAATGGTCTGGCGACCAATTCCGACTGGAGTGCCGATCCGAACAGTGTCGGTTACTCCTTGGCGACCGCCTATGCGTTCGGTTTGAACCCTAGTGTGAGGGAGGGAGAGCCTGCCTCACTTGCCAGCAGTTCAGCTGGTTCTGTCAAAATTGTGTATCTGCAAAGAGACGACAAGGATATCAGCGGTGTGACCTATACTGTCAAATCGGGAACCGACTTGGCAGAAGGATTGAATGGAACGGTGACTCCCTCGCCGAGTGCGAACCAGCCTTCACCCCCTAAACCTGGGTACACTCAATACGAGGCCACCTACACCGCTCCTGCGCCAGCGACCAAGGGGTTCCTGAAGGTCCAAGCCTTCGTCCCCTAGTTCATTTAGGTAAAATTCGAGATTTAGGAAGTGGCTTCAAGACGAAAGTCTCGGAGCCCTTTCTTTTTTGGGCTAATCTTATCTAGGGTTGGTTGGTGGTGTTGCCTCAATCATTTGTGTTTATGATTTATTCGCGTTCCGTTGGGAAGAGTTTACAGCGCTCCAGTCACTCCAGGCTCAGAGGGTGGGGTGGTAAGAGAGCGCGAATCAAAATGTAGGGAAGGGCGGATCATATAGGTCGGTATTCCTAATCAACGTCGCTACAATTGAACATATTGATAATTTAACAGAGTTGTAAATAGCTGAAGGCAAACAATATAAGTTACTAAAAAGGGATAAATCTGCGATTCTGTAGGATATGACAGCTTATGAATCTATATGATTGAAACTGATCATATAAAAGATAGGATGAAATTGATGAGGGTATCCAAAAATGTGGTGGAAGCGCGAAGGCAACTGCTGGCCGATCTTTTGCAGAACCAGCGTTACCTTCCTTTAGAACAGATTTGTATTCGGTTATCGATCAGCGCCGCGACCGCCCGGCGGGATTTGAGCGAACTCGAACGAACGGGTAGAATTCGCAGAACCCCCGGGGGAGCCCTATCCGACTTTTCGGATAAATTTCCAAGCTTTGCGGAGAGATTGGGAAGGGATTCGGACAGGAAGAATGCGTTGGCCCGGCAAGTTCTGCCCCATCTTCTTTCAGGGTCGACAGTTTACATCGACGGAGGAACAACTCCTTTTGCGTTGGCTCGGCTTTTGCCTGAGGCAGAAATTCCCGGGCTGAAGGTCGTTACAAATAGTTTGCCCGTGGTGGAGCTTCTTTCGGGAAGCGGGGTCTCTTTACATATTCCAGGAGGGGATCTGGTGGCACGGCAGTCGTTGCTGATTGGAGAGCGGGCCGTTCGAGCCCTGCAGGATTGGAAAATCGACGTGTCAGTTCTTGGGGCGGAGGGAGTAACAGATGCTGGATTTTGGAACAGTGCCCCCGAGGTTGTCGCCCTGCAAAAGGCAGCAATGGAAAACTCGAAGAAAAACTTTGTTTTGGTCACGGCAGAAAAAATCGGCCATCGGACGGGTGCTCTGCTGGCCTCGTGGGAAGCCGGTCTGCGACTGATCACCGATGCGACTGCTCGACAGTTGGCTACCGAAAATATTCCCACTAAAGAAATGGAGAAGCTATGAAAGCAGCAGACCGAAACAAGCGGCTTAAGCAACTGGTGGAGCTTTCCAGGAGAATTGGGACAGCCCCTGAATCCTTTGCCATTCTTGGGGAAGGGAACACATCGACTCGGTCGGGAGAAGATACGTTTTGGGTGAAGGCCAGCGGAACCTCCCTCTCCACGGCCGAAAAGGATTCCTTTGCCGAATGCCGACGACCAGTTCTGGATTCCCTCTGGGAGTCTTCCGTTCGCTCCGACTCGCAGGTAGACGAGAAATTACTCGAATCTCGGGTCAGACCCAAGGATCGCAAGCCCTCCACCGAGGCACTGTTTCACTCCTACCTGCTCTCCTTGCCAGGGATCGAGTGGGTGACGCATACCCATCCAATCGCAGTAAATGGGATTCTCTGTTCCCCTAGAGCGGACGATTTTGCGAAGTTTCGGATGTTCCCGGATGAGATCGTTTGCGGAGGAGAACAGTCGGTCCTCGTGCCCTACACCGACCCTGGCGTTCCGTTGGCGAAGGCGATTCGACAGGGGGTGGAAAACTTTGAGAAAGAGCAGGGGAGGTTGCCTAGGATGATTCTACTTCAGAATCACGGACTGATCGCCATTGGGCCAAGTGCCGGAGCGGTAGAGGCCACGACGAAGATGGCGGAGAAGTCCGCAAAAATCTTTCTCGGAGCCGCTTCGCTGGGCGGACCGGTGTTTATGCCTGAAGCCCAAGTTCGTAGAATATCAGGTCGGCCGGATGAGCTTTATCGGCAAAAGGTGTTGAAGTTGGAATGAGCGCGGCCTCTTCTCATCATGCAGCCGTAGATCTTGGAGCGGAGAGCGGTCGTGTCATTCTGGGGACGCTGAGCCAAGGGAGGCTTTCCATCGAAGAGATTCACAGGTTCCCGAATCGAATGGGGGAGAAGGAGGGTGGATTGAAGTGGGACCTGCGGCATTTGGAAGGGGAAATTCTTGCGGGATTGAAAAAGATCGGAGATCGAAAAATCCCGCTCGAATCGGTGAGTTGTGATAGTTGGGGCGTCGACATTGTTTATCTGCTGAAAGACGGGTCCCCTGCAAAAGATCCGTTCTGCTACCGGGACGGAAGGAATGAGAAAATCTTTCCGAAGGTGGTCGCAAAAATCGGAAAAGAGAAAATCTTTGCGCGAACCGGCCTCCAGTTCATGCCTTTCAATACCCTCTATCAGTTGGCTGCGGATGCGGAGAGCGGAAGGACTGAGGTGGTGCATAGTTCGGCCTTTTTGCCTGTTGCGGACTATCTGAACTATTTTCTGGGGGGTCGTCCAGCCAGTGAGGTTTCCTTGGCAAGCACCACGCAGTTTTACGACCCCAAGAATCGCAAGTGGGCGGAGGATTTAGTTCAAGAGGTGGGGATTTCAGTTTCTCTTCTTCCGGAAGTGGTCTCTTCGGGAACGGTTCTGGGAAAAATTTCGAAAAAGACAGCACAAGCCACAGGGCTTCCGGATTCGTGCCAAGTTGTGGCGTCCTGTTCCCATGACACCGGGGCTTCGGTGGCGGCCGTTCCTGCGGAGGGGAAAGGATGGGCTTATCTGAGTTCTGGTACTTGGTCTCTGCTGGGGGTGGAGAGTTCGAAACCTTGGATGACTCCCGCTTGTGCCGAAGCAGAACTGACCAACGAAGTTGGTTTTGGGCACAGCATCCGCCTTTTGAAAAATATCGCAGGGCTATGGCTGGTGCAGGAGTGCCGAAGGGATTTTGCAAAACAGGGGCGGGAAATGGATTACAGCAAGATCACTCGATTGGCTTCCGAGGCAGCTCCGCTGGTCACCCTGCTGGATCCTTTTCTTTCCTCATGGAATGCCCCCGGGGAAATGGGACGGAGGATTGCGGATTATGCGAAGTCCACCGGTCAGCCGGTGCCGACCTCCGACGGCGCAATGGTGAGGGCTTGTTTGGAGAGCTTGGCTTTGGCCTATCGGGACAGTTTGGAATCGATCGAAAAGGTCACGGGAGAAAAAATCAAAACCCTGCATATCGTTGGGGGGGGGATTCAGAACAAGCTTTTGAATCAGATGGCCGCCGATGCGACGGGGCGGACGGTGATAACGGGGCCGATCGAGGGAACCGCCATCGGCAATCTTCTGATTCAGGCTTATGGGTTGGGGCACATCAAGAGCCACCAAGAAATTCGTGCTGTTGTACGGGACTCTTTCCCTATCGAAGTCTTTCAACCTCAATCCAACCCCTTGTGGGAGGAGGCGTGGAAACGCTTCCAAATCCTGCGCACCCCGAAAGGAAAATAAAAAATATGAAAAACCATCCAAAAAACCGCTGGCAAGATTCCGTAGCGAAAACCCTCGATCCAGTCGCCCGCCTCGTCTACCGCTCCAACCTCATCGGAGAAGATCCGACCCTGACGAATACAGGCGGAGGAAACACTTCGTCGAAGATCAAAGAGACAGATCCTTTAACCGGTCAGGAAACAGAGGTTATGTGGGTAAAGGGATCGGGCGGTGATCTACGCACAGCCAAAAGAGACGGCTTTTCCTCCCTCTACATGGAGAAGCTGAAGGGGTTGCAGAAAAATTATTTGGGTTCCAAGACCAAGGGGCCGAAGACCCAAATCGAGGACGATATGGTGGGAGCCTATGCCCACTGCACCTTTAATCTGAATCCCCGTCCTTCCTCCATCGACACTCCGTTGCACGGGTTTGTTCCAGCACGGCATGTGGATCATACCCATCCGAACGCGGCGATTTCCCTCGCAGCCTGCGCGAAGGGTAAGGAGCTGACGAAAGAGATTTATGGGGACGAAGTGATCTGGACCGAATGGCAGAGGCCTGGTTTCGACTTGGGACTGATTTTGGAAAAGTTGTGCAAGGATCACCCCAAAGCCAGAGGGGCGATCATGGGCCAACACGGACTGATCAACTGGCATGAGGACGATAAGAAGTGCTACGAGCTGACGTTGGAGTTGGTTGGAAGAGCGGCAGAGGCGATTGCAAAGAAAGATCGCGGCGAAAAGACCTTCGGTGGGGAAAAGTACAAATCCCCAGGCGAAAAAGAGAGGAAGGCCCTTTGGCTTTCGATTCTACCTTGGCTCCGCGGGAAGGTTTCCGCCCAGCAGCGGATGATCGGAACCGTTCAGGAGGATGCGACGATCCTGCGTTTTGTGAACAGCAAGGATGCTCCCCGCTTGGCGGAGATGGGAACTTCATGCCCGGATCATTTCCTACGTACGAAGATCAAACCTCTCTATGTTGCGTGGGATCCCGCGACAGGTGATGTTGCGAAATTGCGAAGCCTTCTTGAAGAGGGGCTCGAAGCCTACCGGGCGGACTACAAAAAATATTACGAAAAGTGCAAGCGGAAGGATTCCCCGGCGATGCGGGATCCGAATCCGACGGTTGTACTAATTCCCGGGTTGGGAATGGTGGCATGGGGAAAGTCGAAGAGTGAGTCACGCGTCACGGCTGAGTTTTACAACTGTGCCGTCGAAGTTATGAGAGGAGCGGAAGCGCTCGGAGGGTATATCAATCTTCCCCAGCAGGAGGCGTTTGATATCGAGTACTGGCAGTTGGAGGAGGCAAAGTTGCGTCGGATGCCTCCGGAGCAGGAGCTCGCAAGACAGGTGATTGCTGTGGTGGGTGCGGGTAGTGGAATTGGGAAGGAGACGGCCCATCGTCTATCCAAGGAGGGGGCCTCCATTGTCTGTGTGGATCTGAATGAAAAAGCGGCTCAGGAGACTTCAGCTGAGCTGGTGAAAAAGTTGGGTGAGGGAATCGGTGTTTCCGGCACAGGGATTTCCGGTTGTGGACCAGCGATTGGTGTAGGGGCCAACATCGTCGATCGAAAAAGTGTGGCCGAGATGTTGGGAGAAGCTGTCTATGCCTACGGGGGAATCGACGGAGTCGTCGTGACGGCAGGTATTTTTGTCCCGCCCGACCTCGAGGGAAGAATTCCTGATGAGAAGTGGGCGCAGACCTTTGCCATCAACGTGACCGGTTCCTATGTGGTGGCAGATGAAGCGAACAAGATCTTCAAGGCCCAGGGACTGGCGGCAAGTCTTGTGCTAACAACCAGCGTGAACGCGGTGGTGGCCAAGAAGGGAAGTTTGGCTTACGACACGAGTAAGGCGGCGGCCAATCATCTGGTGCGGGAGCTAGCAATCGAACTTTCGCCGCTGGTTCGGGTGAATGCAGTGGCCCCAGCAACGGTAGTGCAGGGAAGTGCGATGTTTCCTAGGGATCGGGTGATGGCCTCGCTGGCCAAGTACAAAATCTCGTTTTCAGAAAAGGAAGGGGACGAGGAACTCCGTACGCGGCTGGCGGAATTTTATGCCAAACGGACACTGACCCAGTCGCCTATCACCCCTGCGGACCAAGCAGAAGCAGCCTTCCTACTAGTCAGCGGTAAGCGTTTTCCGCGGACGACGGGACAGGTGATTCACGTCGACGGGGGCTTGGCCGACGGATTCCTTAGATAATCTATTTATTCGAGGTGGAAGACTTCGCGGAGTGGGGCGGATTTCGGAGAGTAGTCGGGGTTGGAGGGCATTATGTCGCCCATATGCTGCCACCACTTTTGGCATTCGGGGGTTTGGGCAATGGCCTGCCATTGCGCGTCGTCCTCGATCTCCGCATAGGCAAAGAGTTGGCGGGTCTCGGCATGGAGGAAGATGGAGTAGTTGTGGACCCCGTGTTTTTTTAGAACGGCCTCTAACTCTGGCCAGATCGGGCGATGGCGTTTTTCGTACTCTTTTTCCTGGCCGGGGTTCACCGACATCACAAACGCTTTACGGATCTTTTTCATGAGAGTTCTTCTTTTGATGTTAGGAAGCTTTCTCGCGTAGGCGACGCTGGGTTTCGGCCGCTTTCTCACGGGTGATGGGGTAGAACCACATGATGGCGATGGCCACCAAAAGGCCGATTACGGTGAAGCCGAACAAAGCAAACTTCATCTTCCAGGCGGTGGC
>JASGCJ010000075.1 GCA_030054195.1 Minisyncoccota bacterium | reverse complement strand
GGCAAGGAGCCAGTATCAGCAAGAAGCCTCCCAATCAGAGTGGACTTCCCATGATCCACATGTCCCACGACCACGATACTGGTTCGCGCTTCCTCGGCCCCTCCTGCAGCCCTAGCTCCACCCTGTCTCTTAGGAAAAAAAACCGGGACATAATCCCTTGGCAAAGGCTTGGGTGCCGGAGGCATGACGACTCCCTGGCTCACATGAATCCTTTCGCCCGCAGTTTTTGCATGGCGTTACGTTCGTGATGATCTTGTGCCCGACCCGCTCTTTCCGAAGTCTTGGTGACTTTCAACTCCTCAACAATGCCCTCGATGGTATCGACCGAGCTTTCGATCGATTTTGTAATAGGCCAACATCCTAAAGATCGGTACCGGCGTCCATTTTGAGCAAAATACATTTTTGGGATCGGAATCCCTTCCCGTCGCACGTACTCCCAAATATCTAACTCCGTCCAATCTAGCAAAGGCTGAACTCGAACATGCTCGCCCGGCTTTACCGCTGTGGTGAATTGCCCCCAAAACTCGGGCGGCTGATCGCGGTACTCCCACTCGTTATCAGCAGTTCGTGGAGAGAAATACCTCTCTTTGGCACGAGTGGAGTCCTCATCTCTACGGATTCCAGTGACCAGAGCATCCCATCGATATTTGGCTAATGCCTGCTGGAGCGCAGCTGACTTTAATTCATGGGTAACTGTCACAGGGTCGTGAGTCTCATAACCGATCCCCCTTTTGCGAGCCTCCTCATTTACAATCACGATCAAATCAATCTCGTAATGTTTTTTTGCCCACTCTCGAAAAGCCAACATTTCTGGAAACTCATACGTAGTATCGATATGAACCAGCGGGAAAGGGATTTTTCCTGCAAAAGCCTTCTTTGCCAACCAGATCAGCGTATTCGAATCCTTGCCCATTGACCAAGGCATAGCCATATTTTTAAAATTCGCGAAGGCCTCGCGAAAGATATAAATAGCTTGATCCTCAAGGTTTTGCAAATACGACATAAACGATAGACTTTGTATGGTTTCGAGTTATATTGCAAGCATGATTCTTGGTTTAAAAGGCCAGAAAACTGTCATCAAGGAGGGCATACCTGATCTAGAGGGAGTCTCTGCTACTGAACGAATGGAGTGGGCGATTCTCAACTATCCCGGAAAAATACTCCTCACGACCTCTTTTGGGGCCCAATCTGCAGCGTTTCTTCATCTGGCTACACAGATAAAAAAAGACCTCCCCCTGCTTTTTATCGATACTGGCTACCATTTCCCCGAAACACTTGAGTTTGCCCGAGAATTAACCAGGAAACTTAATTTAAATCTCCAGACAGTCCGACCTCTTCTGACTCCTGAAGAGATTGAGCAGAAACATGGAAAACTATGGGAAATGGGCCCCAAAGGTTTGGAAAAGTTTCATGAAATTGTACGCGTCGAGCCCATGCAACGAGCTATGAACCAGATCAACCCCAATCTCTGGGTTGCAGGATTACGCCGCACCTCAGCCGATTCCAGAAAAGAGCTTTCTGTTGTTTCCCAAAACCAATCCAGGATCAAACTACTTCCAATTCTCGATTGGACTGACCGCCAAGTGGGGGAATACCTTCGCCAACACTCTCTTCCCTACCACCCCCTCTGGTCGAAGGGGTATATTTCCATTGGGGATCGCGTCACGACCAAGCGATTGGACGAGGTGGATGACCCCGCGCAACTCCGCCACTTCGGATGGAAACGGGAGTGCGGAATTCACGAAAAGGTTTAGTTAACTCGGAAAAAAGATTTCAATCCCCTTCTTTTCCGCCTAGGGTTACAGGTTATGGCAGGCGAAGTTGTTGAAGTAGAAGGAGTGGTGAAGTCGGTGCTCAAAGGCACCCTCTTTCGCGTTGAGCTAGTCAATGGACACACGGTTCTGGCTCATATCTCAGGAAAAATGCGAAAGAATTACATCCGACTAAACATTGGCAACAAAGTGAAGATGGAAATGTCCCCTTACGACCTCAGCAAGGGCCGGATCACATATCGAATTCCGCCCCCCTCGGCCGACGGCCAACCCGTGGCACCCGTTCCTCTTTAGATCTCCTTCGCTTTACCTTGGGCAACCATTTCCGCGTACGTTTCCCAAGGGACATCTCCGCCCTCATCTCGGGCAATTCTCGCTAAGTCTTTCGATTCAAAATCGATCCCAAATAAACCAAATCTGGGGTCAAAGGTCCCCCACTCGTAGTTGTCCGTTAGCGACCAGTGAAAATATCCAATCAGGGGCAGCCCTTCCGCTCTTAGCTTTTGAACCTCTCCAACATGTTGGCGGATGAAATAACTGCGGCTTTGCTGATCACTTCGAAGTGTACACGCCTCGCCTGAATGACACCTTCGCTCTGCCATCCCATTCTCCGCAATTAAAATAGGCAGGTCAGGGTACTCAGCCGCATACCGCTCGACAAAAAAACGAAGCCCTCTGGGCAAAGCCTTCCAGTCCCACCACTTCGTTGTAAGACTCTGGGTCAACCACTCCCGCAGCCCTACCCGCCCAAGACGCAGATCAGAAAACGTCGGAAGTCGAACCGCGTTTCCGACAAAGGGATCATAGTAATCAAACGAGATATAATCCACAACGGCGTCCTCTCTCCTCTCTCGAACTAAGGGCACCAACCTCGAAAAAGTGCTTTCATGGAGAAATCTTCGGCTTAAGCCGTGTTGAATTTGCTTTATCAACTCTCCTACAGCCTCTGAAAAAAGCCCGTGATGCGGAAAATCCATTGCCCGATAGGCTCTTGTGAACTCCCGATACCGATCGGTCAGATAGGCCAGAATCGGCTCACTTCCCTCGGTCTGTCTCGCCCCTTCTAAAACATCAAGCAACATTTTATCCATCCAGTACAGGTCACTGGCAAAATTGTTAAAGGTTAACTTGGGCACACCCCAATCGGGATGTTCGGCATACAGAGCGTGGATCTCTCGTCGAACGCGAACATGCGCTTCCATCATGGTTTGCAAGGCTTCGAGAGCCGACCCCCACCAAGCACGCCGTCCCGCAGGAAACGCACCTACATTATAGGTGCAAGCTGCCAACATATTGGGCTCGTTGAGGGTAATAAACCATGTCGGAGGAGCGATTCCCCGATCCACAAGCTTTCGGTTTAAAACTTTCCATAACTTTCGCTCAAACTGACAAAAAAGATGAGGTGTTCGTTCGTCCAGCCAAGGATCCGCACCCAGCCACTGAGGAGTGGTGAAATGGCAAAGGGTAATCAGAGGCTCCAGGTTTCGGGCTCGAAGAGCGGCGATCATATCCACATATCGGTCAATGGCAGTTTCCTGAAAATCCGATGGCGGTGCAGAAGGCTGGATTCGCGTCCAATCCACACCCAGCCGATAGCCCGTTAACCCCATCATCTCTGCACGATCAAAATCCTCCTCATATCGGTTCCAGAAATCGACCGATCGACCTGAGCGCGCCACCTTTCCTGAGTTTTCCCAAGCCGACCAATTATTCTTCGGTTGCCCCTCTCCGTTGTATCCACCTTCGTGCTGATAAGGGCATGAGGATACTCCCCAAAGAAACTTCTGATTCCTCCAACCCTTATTCATCGCTTTCGAGCCTGATCTGCCATCACCTCCTGCTGATCACTATTCATCTC
>JASGCJ010000074.1 GCA_030054195.1 Minisyncoccota bacterium | reverse complement strand
GGTGCATCCACCCATTTTCCGTGTTCGCGAATTAAATCCTTCAAACGATCCACCGCCTCGGCCTCAGGAATATTGAACTTCACGGGAGTCTTCCCCACATAGAGGTTGATCTTACCAGGCGCCCCTCCCACATAACCAAAATCGGCATCCGCCATCTCTCCAGGCCCATTCACAATACATCCCATGACCGCAATCTTGACGCCCTTGAGATGAAGCGTAGCAGCCTTGATCTTGGCCGTCGTGCTCTGGAGATCAAAAAGGGTTCTCCCGCACGAAGGACACGCCACGTAATCCGTCTTAAAGATCCGACTTCCCGCCGCTTGCAAGATATTGAACCCAAGCCGCAGACAGGCGCCAGGAGCAGGCTCTCCTCTGACCAAAATAGCATCCCCAATCCCGTCACACAGCAACGCCCCCAAATGAACCGAGGCTCGAATCAAACCGCTCAATCCTCCTTCCGATGCACTCGGATGCAGTGTGTCTTTCAATAAAATTGGATGGCGTGCCGGAATTCGAGCAGCCAACAGACGGGTAGCCGAAACAACATTTAAATCTAAACCATCTTTTACACTCACAAGAACCGGATCCTTCTTCTCTTCAAGGCTCTTCACCTCAGCTTCACTTCGTGGATCGATCTCCACAATGGCAGTTTTTTCATGAATCAGCTCGGGCGCTAAATCTCCGAGCTGTGCCAATCGGGGTCGTAATGCCTCCTCAACTTTCGCGGACACCATAACCCTTGGCGGCTCTTCCCCGCCGATCTTCACCCCACCCACTACAACCTTTGTTGTAACACGCTTGTTGTAACTGAAAGGGTCGTACGAAAGCTTCACCTCGGAATCAAAACTCCCTTTGGCCCGCTCTTCCAAATACTTAACTAACGCGCGACCGACTGGAATCTCATGCACGCTGTCCTCGGTCAGACTCACCCGAATGGTGTCGCCCAACCCATCCAACAAAAGAGATCCAATACCAATCGCGCTCTTGATTCGTCCGTCCTCTCCGTCCCCCGCCTCCGTCACGCCCAAGTGCAACGGGTAGTTCCAATCCGCACCCTCCTTCTCGAAAGCCACCGTTAATAATCGATACGCCTCAATCATAACCTTGGGATTGGATGACTTCATCGAAAAGAGGAAGTTGTGGAAATTCAGCTTTCGTGCGATTCGCGCAAACTCGAGTGCACTTTCGACCATTCCATGCGGCGTATCCCCATACCGGTTCATAATTCGATCTGAAAGAGATCCATGATTCGTTCCGATCCGAATCGCAATCTTTCGCTCCAGGCACAACTTAACTAACGGCACAAAGGTCTCCTCAATCCGTGCTAACTCCTCCCCATACTGGTCATCCGTATACTCCCGCACGGCAAACTTCTTCTTATCGGCAAAATTACCCGGATTGATGCGAACTTTCTCCACCCACTGTGCGGCTTCCATTGCCGCATCCGGCTTAAAGTGAATATCCGCCACAATCGGGACATGACACCCCGCCGCTACGAGCTCTTTTTTGATTTTCTGAAGATTGGCTGCGTCTTTTACCGTCGGAGCTGTGATACGGACTATTTCGCAACCTACCTTCACAAGGTCTAAGGTCTGCTTGACCGAAGCAGCCGTATCCATCGTGTCACAGGTGATCATACTCTGAACACGGATCGGATTGTCTCCTCCAATTCCCACTTGGCCTACCTTGACCTCGCGTGTTGCGCGACGTGTATATCGATACGGGCTACTACAATAAGTTTTCATTTTGCTTTTTTCTCAAACACAGGCATTTCAGCACTTTCCACGGGTTTCTCGATACGTTTTTTTAGCCTCATCGAGTCATGATATGTCACCAAAAGAAAAAAACCTGCCAAAAGCACAACAAAACATGTCTGGATTCTAACAATCGTCTTGGCCTCGATCTGCCGGCGCCGTATGGCCTCAAGCAATGAAAACACGATATGCCCTCCATCCAAGACCGGAATAGGCAGTAAGTTCATGACTGCTAAATTCACATTCAAAATCACGCTGAAATAGAGAACCAATCTCGGATCAGTTCGAAGCAAGGATACCAATCGATCAAATATTCCGAGGGGACCGCTTAAATGCTGCAACCCAACGCTCGAAGCAGGGGTCACCAAGGCTCGAAGGGTTCGCCACACCAAACCCGCAGCTGAACTCACCTGCTCTTGCGGCGTTGGATGCGTGATCTTGATCTCCGAGCTCCTCCAAACTACTCCAATCATTTTATCCTTACGATTGGTGGCTTTTTCAGGTTGCACCTTGACCTGAACCTCCTCCCCTGTGGGGCGACGGATTCCCAACTGCAAAACCTCCCGCCCATCTTCCACAGCCGCTTTGACCGCAGCTGGACTCCAGATCTTTTCTCCCCCTAATGAAATCATGAGATCCCCCGGTCGAATTCCTGCCCTCTCCGCTGGCCCACCCTCAATCACCTGTTCCACCCAAGCGCTCTGAGCTGGATACATCTCAAATCCCAACCTCCGCAATCCCTCCATCTCAACCGTTCGCTCGGGTAAAATTCTGGCCGTGACGATCTCTTTTCCATTTCGGTCGAGTTCGATAAGAATCTCCCGATCCGTTCCCAAAAGAATACTCTCGACGACCGCTCCTGGCCGCCCCGCCCACCTCTCTGGCCTCTGATGATCAATCGCTAAAATTACATCCCCAGGAAGAATTCCTGCCTTGGCAGCAGGGGTACCAGGCTCGACCCACCCAATCGTGGTCGTCCGATACGTCATATTCGTCGGCACACCAAAGATCCATACCCCCACAGCACAAAGCACCCCCAAACCCAAACTCGCCACTGGTCCTGCTAGAGCCGTAAAAATCTTTGCTCCGGGCGACACAGGTGGCAGTTCCTTGAAATCCTTGCCCGATTTCCCCTCCAACTCTTCCGCTGGACTCATCTGGGGCAACTGCACAAATCCGCCCAAAGGGAGCAGATTCACCTGCCACTCCACGCCATCGATCACTTTCCCGTAAATTTTAGGCCCAAATCCAATCGCAAATCGCTCTACCACCAATCCTGCTTTCTTCGCTGCAAAAAAGTGTCCGAATTCGTGCGCCGCCACGGTCACCCCGAAGAGAAAGAGAGCAAAGAGGATTGTCCCAGCCACAGTCACAATCTCCATCCAGGGAAGCCCTGCCAAGAAACTCATTTTTGCTTCTCCAATCTGGCCTTTGCCTCACCCCTAGCCCAACGATCCGCATCAATAATGGCCTCTAGGCTGGGCTCCTTATCCGTCCGGTGCTTTTTCATGACTTCCTCCACCATGCCCCAAATCCTTGGAAATGAAATACGCTCGGCAAGAAATGCCTCCACCGCCACCTCATTCGCCGCATTCAATACCCCAGGCAACGTCCCCCCCTGCTCCCCCGCCTCACGAGCCAAGCGAAGTGCAGGAAACCTCTTCTCATCCGGCTGCTCAAAACTCAACGTGCCCAGTTTTGCCAAATCCAAAGGAGGCAATCCACTTGGCATTCTCTCGGGATACGTCACCGCGTACTGAATCGGAAAACACATGTCGGTTACGCTCAACTGCGCCAAAACCGATCCATCAATAAACTCGACCATTGAATGAACGATGCTTTGCGGGTGCACCACCACATCGACTTGCCTCATCGGCAACCCAAAAAGCCAGTG
>JASGCJ010000037.1:3472-15893 GCA_030054195.1 Minisyncoccota bacterium | reverse complement strand
TTCGATTCTTAGGTCAAAAGCAGGACACAAATACCAAAGTTCAGGTCAGCCTTGTTCCCGAATCCTTCCACCTTCAAGCCGGAAAACTTTACTACCTCTCCAACCACCTTTTTTTCCGCCGCTAATCGGTTCTCCAGCGGTGGATGATCCACCCTCCTTCATCTCCAGGTTTCAACTGGACCGCCCCGCTTTCTTTTAACTTCACAAGGGTCATTCCGATTTCTTTTGAAATTTGATCCAAGTCGACCGAGAGGGAAGGATCATCCTCTAGAGCTTTCCACGAACGGACCAAATAGTTCGGACGAACAGCCCGCAACCATTCTGACGTAAGATTCACATCCTTGGAGGGCCCTTGGACAAGAACACCCGATTTCAACTTCTCCCCATATCTTTCCACTAGTTTCTTTTCCACACCCCTTGGAATTGACCCGGCCCAAAGCAACCGTGCCTCTCCACATTCTAGAATCATAACCAGCCCATCCTCCTCTGCCCTTCCTGATGCGCTTCCTTCCCGCGGCCAAAGCACCTCCACTCTCCAATCCCTCCCGAAATCCACCCGATCACCCGCCCCAAAAAACCTTCTCCCCTCTTTTCTTTCAACCATCTCCGATCTCCACTCCTTTAACGCCCCTGATCTCCCTCCCAACCCGGACTCACCCCACCACCCAATGGGCATCGACCCCAATAACTCCTGTGCGGAACCCGATCGTTTTGCCAAACCCGCCGTTAACATCACCCCATCCAACCGATTCACCCCATAATAATTCAGAAATGGTCTTACAGAATTGGCCCAAGCCATCTTGGATCCAGTTTCAATCAACCATTTACCTCCTTCTCCTGTCACCAAGGTGGGCGCAGATCCCTCCACCGCCACAATCTCCAATGCCGGCCCACGCTCGAACCACACTCTCGGATCCGCCACGGCAAAATGGCCTCCCGGCCAAGTCGCCATCCACCCCAACACCCCCGCCAGCAAATGAACCAACCGGGCATTTAAAAGATTCATCCCGATCGCCCCCACGGAAAAGAGAGGCGCCATCATTGAAGATACCGCCGCCAAAACAGTTACCGCTCCCGCAATCGGAGCTGCCACCACATTCGCCACCAAAGCCACCGGAGTGATCTGATGAAACAGAACGATCCCAGGCAACAAAGATCCCAACCACGCCGCAACCGAGGCAGCCACAAGTGTTGCCAATGTCGCCCAACCTCGATACCACGCCCTCCTCCAGACGCTCACCAGCCGATTCGGTATCCACCGGTCTGGCCTACCCCAACCCACCAGCTTGGCTTGAATCGGACCCGCAAAAACCATCAACCCAGCTACGACTAAAAATGAAAGTTGAAACCCAACATCTTCCACTTGGCGCGGATCCCAGATCATCAATCCTATTAATGCCGCCCCCAGCCAGTTCGCAGGATCCATCGGTCTACCCAAGATCCACCCCAGATAAAGCACCCCAGTCATGACAAAGGCCCGGGCTGCACTCGCCTCCATCCCCGTCGCCAAACAAAAGAGAAATACCGCTGGCAATGTCACCCAAGCCCATCGCCACTTCACCGCCCCAGTCAGGGTCAAAATCCACAAGAGCATTCCCGCCACTACCGCTAGGTTCTGCCCGCTCACAGCAAACAGATGCAACGTCCCCGTCGAGCGAAAAGCCTCTCTTAAATCCTCCCCGACCCCGTCTCGGTAACCAAAGAGCATTGCCGCAATTAACCCCGAAGCCTCTGGATCCTCCCGCAACCCCAATGCTGTCGCCTCAAGCATATGCGACCGTAATCCCGCTGCCATTTTAGCCAACCAAACCCCCTTCTCCTCTCCGCTGGATTCCAAATCTTCCGATCGGACCTTGATTATATAATCCAAGCCTCTCGATTGCAGGTGCTGGACCCGATCAAACTCTCCCGGATTCTTCGGCCTTTCCGGTAACGTCAGATATCCCGCTAACAGAACAACATCACCCACCTTGGGCATTTTTTCTGGAGCCGGATCCACTCGCAATAACACCCTACCACTTGTCCTCTCCCAACCTGTTTCCCCAAAAAGAGAGGTTACCTCCATTTCGGTCTCCATCGCTTTTCCCCCGTTTTCCCAAATTCGTTCCGTTGGCAACTCGGCGATCCAACCCTTGATCCGTACTGTCCCGCCCTCCTGCCCAGCCCGTGCCTTCAACGATTCCCGGGGCGGAGCATAGGCCCGAGCTCCCGCATAAATAGCAAACAGCCCAAGAACAAAGAGCCAAATCGCAGGCGTTCTCCACTTTTTTGGCCCCCACCAAGAGAAGACCGATCCGATTCCAGCCACCCCCAGCCAAATCCATGGATTTTTTCCCCACCCCAAACCCATCACTGTTCCCACCAATCCCGCCACCGCTACTGGAAACAGAGGCCGACGCATCGGCCAATTCGTCTTCATGCTTTCAGATGATTTAAGGGCGTATACCGACCCATCCGAAGATGCAGCTGAATCGCACGAGTGATGAACTTCTTTCCCCTCCCCACAGCATTTTCCAAAGAAAGCCCTTGAGCCAATCCAGCACAGATCGCTGCCGAGTAGGTGCAGCCCGTTCCATGCGTCTCCACCCCCTTGCACCGTATCGCTGAGAAAGTTTTCAACTTTCCGTTGGGCCAAGCCAGATAGTCCTCCGCCTTCACCAACATCAGGTGCCCGCCCTTAACAAGAAAGGGCACTTTCCATTTTTTTGCCAAGTCACGCGCCGCCTCTTTCGCTTGCTCAGGATTTCTCAACTTCCTTCCCACCAATCGGGCCGCCTCATCCAGATTCGGAGTCACCAAAGCCGCTATGGGAAAGAGAAACTTGGCCATCGCCCGCTCCGCATCCGGCTTGAGCAGTGCTGCGCCGCTCGTCGCCACCATCACCGGATCCACCACCAGCTTGATTCCCCTTCTCTTTCCCAACTGCTTCGCCACCTGCCTTATGATTCCCGAGGAAAACAGCATCCCCGTTTTCACCGCTCCGACTGGAAATGCCTCAAAAACCAACTTGATCTGCTCCGCTACCATTCCTGGTTCAACTGCCGCAATTCTTGAAACTCTTCCCGGATGCTCCGCCACGACACAAGTCAAAGCCGAGGTTCCATACACCCCCAAGCGCGTAAAGGTTTTTAGATCTGCCTGAATTCCAGCTCCGCCAGAGTTATCGGATCCGGCAATGGTCAGCGCAACCGGAACTTTGCGAATCATCACGGGTAAGGCCCGACATTCGCGGGCCGTTTTAGATATGGATTGCGTGGCCGACCGCCGCTTCGGTCGCTTCCTTGATCATCTCGGTCAATGTCGGATGGGCGTGGATAGTATGAGCGATCTCATCTGCCGTGGCCTCAAGGGTCATTCCTAATCCCACCTCCGCGATCAGCTCAGTCGCCTCAGCTCCGATGATATGCGCCCCAAGAATCTCCCCGTGCGGTTCCCCAATGAGAATCTTCACCATCCCTTCGGAATCGCCGCTGGCCACCGCCCGACCACTCGCCCGATACGGGAACCGACCAACCTTAAACTTCAGCTTCTTCTCCTTCGCCGCGGCTTCGGTCAGTCCAATGCTCGCCACCTGGGGCTGGCAATAAGTACATCCGGGGAACGTCGTCACCTTCTTGGGCTGATACTTGGCATCAAAAATCCCATTCACCGCCTCAATCGCCTCAAACGAGGCCACATGCGCCAGCCAAGGTGGTCCAATGATATCCCCAGCCGCAAAAACTCCCGGCATCGAACTCTTATATCTTCCGTCCACTTTCACATAGCCTCGGTCCAGATCCAGTTTCACCCCTGCATCCAGCGCCCCGTCCAGATTCGCCTGAACCCCGACCGCACAAAGCAACGCATCCGCCTCGATGGTCTTGGCATTCTTTCCAGACAACTTGACCTTCACCGCGGAGGCCGAAGCGGTAACGCTTTCCATGGAAGTTTCGGTCAGAATCTCAATCCCCTGCTTCGCCAAGTTCTTGCCCAACATGTCGGAAATTTCCTCATCCTCGATCGGCAGGACCCGCGACTTCATCTCAACGAGGGTCACCTTGGTGCCAAACGAATTCAGGAAATAGGCGAACTCCACTCCGATCGCTCCCGCTCCAAGAATAATGATGCTCTTAGGCTGTTTCTTCATCTCCAAAGCCTCGCGGCTGGTCATCACCACCTTGCCGTCCACCTTCATCCCAGGCAGAACCCTCGGCAGACAACCGGTCGCCAACATGACGTTCGTCGACTCAATCACCTGACTCTTCCCGTCGGCTGTCTTCACCTTGATCTTGCGATCTGCTCCCAACTTTCCTTCCCCAACCAGATAATCCACCTTCTTGGCTTTCAGAAGAAACTCGACTCCCTTCGCAATCCGGTCGGAAACATTCCGGCTTCTTCCGATCACTTTTGCAAAATCAAAGGAAACCTTCCCTGTGGTGATCCCGTACTCCTCGGCGTGCAGGATGTGCTGATAAACCTCAGCATTCTTAAGAAGAGACTTCGAGGGGATACATCCCCAGTTCAGACAGGTTCCCCCCGCACGTTCCTTCTCGATGACGATAACCTTCTTGCCCAGTTGAGCCGCACGGATCGCTCCGACGTAACCGGCCGGGCCTCCACCTAAAACTGCCAGATCATAGGTCGCCATAAATTCCCCTTACATCAAAAGAACGCCAGGACTCTCCAACACTTCCACCAGCGCTTTGAGAAACTCTCCCGCCATCAGCCCATCTACCACCCGATGATCGGCCGAAACGGTCAGACTCATTCTTTCACCCGGAACAATCGCCCCGTTCGAAGCTACCACCGGCTTTTTGACTGTTGCCCCCACTGCCAAAATCGCTGCCTGGGGAGGATTCAAAATTGCCGAAAATCTCTCCACTCCAATCATCCCGAGGTTACTCACGGTAAAGGTTCCGCCCGTGTACTCCTCAGGCTGCAACTTTCCGGCCTTTGCCTTCGCTCCGAGATCCTTGGCTTCCCGGGCGATCGTCCGGAAATCCTTCGCATGAGCATTACGGATCACCGGTGTGATCAACCCATCAGGCAAAGCCACCGCAAAGGCCAGATGCACTGCCCCATGTTGCCGGATGGAAGACCCCTCCCACGACGAGTTAACCCCCGGAACTCTCCGAAGTGCCTCCACCGCCGCCTTCAAAACAAAATCATTCACGCTCAGCTTCAACTTCTCACCCGCCATTTCGAGAGCGGCATTCGCCGAAGCCCGTAATTTGGCAAGCGGAGATGCATCCACCTCCCGTTCGACATAAAAATGGGGAGCGGTGGTCTTGCTCTCGACCAAACGACGGGCGATCGCCGCCCGCATCTGCGAAACCGGACGAACCCCATCTTGCGCGATCGGCTTTCCACCAAAAATTCCAACGGAAACACGCCCCGCACCACTTCCGGCCCCTTCCACATCCCGACGAACAATTCTTCCTCCTGGACCTGTGCCCGCCACCCGGGTCACATCCACCCCCTTCTCTGCAGCCACCTTCTTGGCCAAAGGCGAAATCTTCACCCGACCCATGTTCACAGGTGCCAAGGCAGGAGCCGCTGCGACTGCGGGAGCTGGAGTACTGCTCGTCACAGTCTTACTGGCTGGGGCGGCAGAGGCCACTGGAGCCGGGGCGCTGAACGAATCCACCTTTTCCCCGGGCTCTCCGACAATGGCGATTCGTCCGTTGATCGCCACTTTGGAGCCCTCAGGAGCGGAAATCTGTAAAATAGTCCCCTTGTCGTACGCCTCGAGATCCATCGTGGCCTTGTCTGTCTCAACCTCGGCGATCACTTCGCCGGGCTTGATCGTGTCCCCCACCTTTTTATGCCACTTAGCCAATACGCCCTCGGTCATCGAGGGACTCAAAGCAGGCATTGTGATCTCTTTGGCCATAAGGGTGTTTGAAAGATTGGAGTATGCCGTCCCCCGACCAAATCGTCGAGCGACTAATGAACTATCTTAACACAATTTCATAAGCCTCTCGCACCCGTGCGTACACTTTTCTCACCTTTTCCATGAAAGACTTTCCATCCAGCTCTCCCATGACTTGGGCAAGCCACTCCAAGTTCAGTCCAGCTTGAGGCAGACAACTCCCCCCGCGACCTTCGCTCAAGCGCACCCACCACTCCACCTTTGTCCAAAATTCCAAACCCTCGCTCAATACCGCCGATGCCTCTGGAAACTCTTTCGCCATCGCTCGCAAAACCTCATCGGTCCGGCACTCCCTCAGCCCGTGCCTCATCTGCCACGCCTGAGCGGCAAACTCCACATCTATCAAGCCACCCCGCCTCGTCTTATAGTGAAGATCCTCCTCCCCCTTGATTACCCTCTCGGTTGCGATTCGCTCGCGCATTTCCCTGATTTCCGAAAAAAGCTTACTTTTCTTGCCCCAAGCCACCCAACTTTTCTCCACACCGGGCCAGAACTGGCTGCTAAATGCCATCTCTCCCCCAACAACACGTGCACGACACAGAGCCTGCAACTCCCAACCCTGCGCCTCCTTCAAATAGTACTGCGCGTACCTTTTTACAGGTACCGCCAACGCACCCTCAGCATAAGGGCGCAAACGGAAATCGACTTTAAATAGAGAACCCGAAGCCCTCTCCTCCGTTAAAAATTGGACGGCCTTCTGCACCTCTTTTTCCCCTTCCCCCACAACGAGGAGATCCAAATCTGAACCAAAACTCAAAGCAGATCCCCCTAGCTTTCCCAACCCAATCCATGCCCACTTCGGTTTACCCGCATACCTCCAGGCCCACTCCAAACAGATCTCAGCCAACGCCGTTACCTCAGCCTGAAACACCTCAATTCTCCCTAAGCCCAGCAAACTTCTTAAAGCGATCCGTAGCTGCTCCCCCTGCACATAAACCCGTGCCAAATCCATCGCCTCTTCCTCCTCTTGAGGCAAGACAAGCGCTTTCCGGTGGAATTCGGTCGTTCGAGCGGTATCCAACTCCGCCTGCGCAACCGCCTCAAACAACTCGGGTCTTGCGGACAAGCTCGCCCCCATGCTTTCGCTGCTTTCAAAAAACTTCACAAGTAATCTCAACGCCTTGGGGCTGGCACAAAGACTCTCGTACAAAAGGGATCGGGCTCCGTACACAACCACAAAACGTGAAAGCCCCGCCAAGGCCAAATCAGGTCGGGCGCACTTCGCAAGTTCAGCGACTAACAAGGGTTGCCAACGTTCGAAGTTTTCCTTTGTCCGCGCCGTCGCATGAACTCCCTCATTTGGCTCCAATGTTTTCCACGCCAACTGTGCAGCTTTGGCATCCTCCCACTTGACCTGACTCAGCCCATCAAATCCTGAAATCTTTTTAGGCTGAAGCTCGCCGAAGATGGAATCGTAGACTTTCCGAACGCGAAGACGCCAACCCTCCACCTCCATTTCTAAATCCCCTCCCGTCCCCTTGCCCATCGCACGCGCCAACCGATCCATCTCCTCAGCCGTATCAGGCAAAAGATGGGTCTGACGGATCTGCCGCATTTGCAGAAAATCTTCCAACCTGCGCCAAAAATCGTATCCGCCTCGGAGAGTCTCAGACTCCTCGGAACTCAGGATTCGCAAAATCTCAAGGTTCCGTATCGCTTTTCGGAGATCGTACGTTTGAAGCGTGGGTTGCCTCGCTCCGTGAAGTAACTGCAGCCCAAGAACGGGAAACTCCACCTCTCGCAAACCACCCCGCCCGCGTTTCATCTCCCGATCTCGATCTGCGTCCGCAATCAACTCCTCCTCCGCCCGACCTTTTTGCTGAAAAAGCTCCCCCAAGGCAGATGGGCTTATTCCTCTTGGATAAATGAAGGATTGGAGAGTTTGAAAAAACTCATACGCCTCCTCCTCGCTACCCCCCACCCTTCGACCTCGGATCCATGCACACCGCTCCCATACCTCCCCATACGCCTCATAATAATCCTCCAAAGCAGACCGCACTGGAACCAGTGCTCCGCGATCCCCCTCGGGCCGAAGCCTCAGATCCACCCGATATATCCTCTCCCCTCCTGGTGCATCCAAGTCTCCGACCACAGATCGAGCCAGACGAGTTACGGCCCCCTCATCATCCCTCTCTCCGTGAAAGAAAATAAGATCAAGGTCAGAGTAAAAGTTAAGATCCCCCGCCCCCAATTTTCCCACGGCCAAAAGGGTAAACCCTTCTGACTTCCCACGATCCATTTCAGGAACTTTTTCTTGAGCCAACTTTAGCTCGGTCTCCAAGGTAAACTCCGCCAACTCCGTCCAACTACGCCCCGCTGTCTCCGCCGAGATTGGAAGGGCAAAGTTCCTCCAGGCCAGTCTGACCAACTCCGCACGTTGCCAATCCCGAAGCATCCGTAGTCGTTGCGAAGCCGAGTTCGCTACGCTCTCCCTCTCCTTCCACTCGATTCGGTACTTTGCCTTCGAGCCCTCCTTCAAGTGCAACTCAGGACTCTTGGCCCATTCTGCTAGAGTTTCACTACTCTGAACCAGCTCGGCGCTTCCGGATGAAAATTCGAGGAACCTCTCCCAAACCCCACCTGCTTGGGCTTTGGAGAGAGACTCGTTCATCAGGAATACACCCCCATCTACACCAAAAGATGTGCCCGTCGTAAGAGTGCCCGCTCGCGCGGAGTCAAAGGTCGCCAGTTCCCTTTCCCCAACTCCCCCAGAAGCTGTCTGACCTCACGTAAATATTCCGACTCCGACATCGCCGTCACCTCCACGGTAGCCGACATCTCCTCCACTCTCTTTTGAATCCTCGGACTTAAAACAGGGGGCTGAGGGGTGGCACTCCTCCAGGCACGCGCCAAAAAGAATCCAGCTAGAAGGCCTCCGATGTGTGCACTATGCCCAATAAAAGATAAAGCTGGGATAAACATCATAGCCAGACTTAGGAGAATAAATACTCGCACGGCCCGACTCGCTTTTACCGGGAAAGGAAATGGGAAAATAAAGAGACGCGCATCAGGAAAATAGATGGCAAAAGCAGCGACCACTGCCAGCACAGCCCCGCTTGCTCCCACAATCTCTTGGGTTTGGTTGCGAAGAGCGATCAAACTTTGACCCGCACTCCACCACTCCTGCCCTAGAAAGGCCCCTGCCGCCGCCAAACCACCAATCAAGTACAGGGACAAGAATCGGGCAGATCCAACCCTTGCCTCGACTGGTTTCCCAAAAATCGAAAGCGTCAGCATATTAAAAAGAATATGCGTGACCCAGAACCCCACAGGAGGCGCATGAAGCCACATATAGGTAAAAACCTCCCACCATGCCCCATCCAGAAGGTTCGCAGGAGAAAGGGACAGCATGTGACGAACCCATGAGTCCTGCCCCTTATGATTGATCGTTAAAAGAACATCCACCACAGCCACACCGACATTTCCAAAGATAATCGCCCTCGTGACGGGAGCGGGGTGTTTCACGAGGTAACTCGGGGAGTGTGTCGTTTCTTTTTACGCCCCAGTCGAAACACGTTACTCCAAGTCTTCTTCAAAGCCTGTGTTTTACTCATGTACCTCTGTTCTAAACCCGATGCCCCCTTCCGAATCGCAGCTAAAGTTCCCGCTACGGTAAAATCATCCAGTTCCAAAACCGTACAGGCGGTGCCGATAGCCTCCACATGGTGCGCATCACTTCCCGCTGTCATCGCCAACTTGCGTTCGACGGCGTAATCAAAAGATCGCTGATTTGCTCTTTTGAATGTGACCGCGGCATTAAACACCTCAATCGCCTCCAAGGGTAAATCTTGCAGGATCGACTCACGAATTCCCGCACGGAAGTTATCGTACGGGTGCGGAGGAACTGCCAATCCACCCGCACTCTGAATTAACTTCATAGCTTCCGCAGGGGAAATCCCCTTCAGATCAGGCAGTCGCACCCCAAGAGCCAGCAGATGCCCTGCCGATGTCGTAATCTCCTGTCCTGGCAAAATAAGAAATCCATCCACAGGTTTTCCATCCTCCCTCATCAATCCCGTCGACAAAAAATAGTCAACACAGGCACTCGTATTGTGATCGGTGATCGCAAATCCGTGTAATCCACGCTCCTTGGCCGCCTGAACCATCTCCTCAGGCTCACTCACCCCATCGGAAGAAAATCGGGAGTGACAGTGTAGGTCGATTCGAACTTTCATCACTTTATAAGCCAGATCCTTTTTCCACAGTATCCACCTGTACATAAGTTCTCGTGACCGATAAATCGGTCCCGGGAGTCAACTTCGCCACCTTCATCTCACCAATCACCACCGTGTCTTCCGCCTCAATCACACTGTTAAAGGTAAAGCGCTTGATCGGTTGCCCCTTGGCATTCAACCCATCCGCCCGAATCATCGTTTTATATCCCTTGCTAATCCAGTATCTGACTTTCGCATAGTTACTCTCCACGGGAGGATCCACTTCATAAACCCAGCAATCCAGCATCATCACCGAATCTTCTCCTTTGGGTTGAGGGTCGGGCCAACGTAAAAAATCGATTCCTAAATCCTCGTATGCCAGATCCGTACCCGCCACCGACTGGGTCTTTTCCACACCCGTCACCACTTGCCACTCACCATCCGACTTCTTTCGTCGCTGAATCAAACTACCCTCAGGCGCAAATCGAACACGGATCTGCAAGGGTCGATCCTGAAATTCAAACTGCAAAAGGCGATCCTTGGTACGAACAATAATAGGTATCTTTTTCTCCCCAGACTGAACCTGCCCCTTAAGCTTTAAGTCCTTCATTACCAACGTTCTCCACAGGAAGTTCTGCATCTGCCTTGGAGTTGGAGTGATTTCATCCTGATCTTGCGATGCTGATGCAGAAGGCGTCTTTCTTTCTTGAGCCCAACCAAGATGCGTGCACCCCAGTAAAAGCCCGATGTATGCGACTTGTCGTACCATTTTGAGTAATTTATCCTCGGACGCTTGATCTCCCAAGTTTATTCGTTGGACCTCAGGGTTTTCCGCTGGATCAACCGAGGCCTGAACCACCCTATTTTGGATCAGTTCTTCAATATTGTGGCCGACGGTCGGTTCTGGACTCCTGTTCTTCTTTTACTGGCTCTTTACTTTCTCCTCAGGGGCAAGGATCGGACGAAGGCCTGGGTCGCTCTTACGCTTCTCTCAGTCGCAATCGGCGATCCCTTGATCACCAACCCACTCAAACACCTTTTCGATCGACCACGCCCCTACCAGTCGGTCGAGGGAGTCCGGGAGGTTAGCCCAAGCTCAGGCGAACACCGCTGGGAACCTGCCGTCCGCATTTCCGGAATACCCGAACAGGACATTCCTCACGGACGCTCCTTCCCCTCCTCCCATGTGGCCAATGCTACCGCCGCCGCCATGTCGGCTCGCCTAGTCTGGGGACCCGCCCTCCGTTGGCCCTGGTACTTCGTAGCACTAGCTGGCTTAGGTCGTATTTACACGGGCGACCACTACCCAACCGACGTTCTCGCCTCCATCCCCCTTTCCATGCTCTACACTTGGGTGATTGCCCAGATCGCGAATTCCATATGGAAAAAAGTTGGCCAAAGATGGTTTCCGAAACTGTTTGCCCGACTCCCTTCTTTGCTCCATTCCAAATAAGTCATGTCCGCCCAGCTATCCCTCATCATCCCATTTTATAACGAGGAGGAAAACGTCTCCGCAGTAATTACGGAAGCCCGATCTGCTCTGCCTGGTGTTGAAATCATCGCGGTAGACGACGGAAGCCAAGATCGTACCCCTACCCTTCTTGACCAGGAAAAAGATATCCGTGTCATTCACTTTCCAAAGAATCTCGGCCAAGGCCCCGCCCTCTACGCAGGACTTCTCACCGCCACACGTCCCTTCGCGGCAATGATGGATGGGGATGGTCAGAATAACCCAGCCGATCTGCCCGCCCTTCTTCAACTCCTTCAAAACAATCAAGCGGACTTTGCTTGTGGAATCCGAACTCCCCGCATGGATTCATGGCAAAAAAAGATCGCATCCAAGATCGCAAATTCGATCCGACGCGCCGTTCTTATGGACGGGGCACACGACACAGGTTGCTCTCTCAAAATTATTCGCAGGGAAGACTCCCGCTTCCTTGTTCCCTTCAAAGGAATGCACCGATACCTTCCCGCTCTTTTGGGCGCAGCTGGCCTCCGATTAGGGGAACTCCCCGTTCACCACCGCCCCCGTCGGGCAGGAGTCTCCAAATACACCATCGCAGGCAGAGCCTGGGTGGGCATCCAAGACCTTATCGGTGTGGGTTGGCTTTTACGTCGCCGTGTCCCTTGGCCTGTGGGATTACCAAGGTAGAGCCCGATCTACGTATCGGGCCGCCGGGATGGGCGCTTTGCTTTGGTGAAATGCGGGAGGCTGGAGGCGGAAGAAATGATTCGAACCTTAGACGCAAACTATCTTTCCACCTTCCACTTGGTTCGGCAGCCAAGCCTCGCTGCTACGGGTTTTGTTGGGGATTGGTGGCGGACTGAAATTACGACCGACGACGACGAATCATCG
>JASGCJ010000037.1:1249-3372 GCA_030054195.1 Minisyncoccota bacterium | reverse complement strand
TTTTGTTGGGGATTGGTGGCGGACTGAAATTACGACCGACGACGACGAATCATCGTCAATCCGCCTAAACCAACGGCGAGAAGCGATAAAGCCGAAGGTTCGGGGACCATTGCGATACGAAATCCTAGATTATTAACAGAATCATATGACGCGGTTTGTTGATCCCAAGAGTTACTCCAGTTGCTACTCCCAGAAAGATTTTGCCAAGAACCACCGCGACTCACTCTGCTTTCACTTACATCATTATTCGTACCATCATACGCATTTTCCATCCATTCGCTCACGTTTCCTCCTTGCGCCATAGTGCCAAAAGAGCTGAGCCCTCCTGCATCATCAATATTTGCTGGCCCCACAGAGTCTGGTTGACCGTACACGGCCGTATTGAAGAGAGTTCCATCAGAAACCGGACTGGGTTTGGAGTTAGATCCGTTGGGATAGTTCCACCAAGTCCCACTAGAACTTCCATATGCTCCTTTATACCACTCGTCGACGGTAGGGATTACAAACTTGGCGTTAGCATTTCGAAAAAGATTTCCAGAGTTATACCCCACATCTCCGGGTGTCCATAACTGCATGTTTCCACTTCCATCAAATTTGTAGGCGGCCGTACCTCCGGTGCTCGTATTTAGCCAATTGACAAATTTTGCCGCCTCATACCAATTCACACCTGTTGCCGGCCGATCCTGCCCAAGATTGGAATAAAAACGTGAACTACCGATGGTGTCCATGGGATGAAGCGTGATCCCGAGCCCTCCAGCCAAACTTGCTTTTTCAATCTGATCTCGACTGATCTCGTACTTACCCAAAATGTAAGTGTAGGCCACCGACCCGACCGAGTTAGGGTAGCCGGTAGTATCGGCTGCGTTTCCAGGATTTCCGATCGTCACAAAATCTATGTTGAATGCATTAGCTCCAGTGCCGAAACTTTGGGTGACAAGTTGAGCTGATGCGCTCTGGTAGCCAATCGCCAGAACCAGCATCACCGCTGTGGATAATTGGAATTTAGTAATGGATCTAATCATTAAATAACTTTACTGACCTTTTACAAAATAGATAGGGTCTTTTTACGCTTCGCTTTTACGTGGCGTTTTCCAATCAAACCATTTCCACACATACCATCTTTAACACCATCCTCTCCAACACTTTACATCCCTTCTAAACCCTTCAGAAATGTCGGGTTAACGACCCGCCCCTACCTAAATTTACGGCTTGAGCCTTGCCGACCCCGTGGCCGGAACTTTTCGTATCGGCGCTGGACTCTCCGGATACAGCAAGTAGGGCTTTCTCTCCTCCCGCCACTTAGCCACACCTGCATCCCACGTGGCCACAATCTGCCTTGCGCTCATTCCCCCCTCAACTGCCTTCCTTGTCTGTCGGCCTCGATTCAGCTTATCAAACATCAACATATTCTCCGCATCCGAGAAAAACCTCTTTTTGGGTAAAAGCTTTTTCAAAAACTCCAGGCCCGCCATATTGATGGCCGTAATATTGGCTGGAGCCTGCGGATCGATTGCGACTCGTGCCCCTGCCATGACAACCGATCGATACTTTCCCGTCGGCGGTTTGAAGCGAAACGGAGTGAACTTAACCCCGTTGAATCCCCACTCTGTCATTTTCCGACAAAGCTCCTCCGCATCCACATTCTCTAGCGCAAAGATATCAAACGGCTGAACCACCGTTCCATCTAACCCCGTGGTGGGTACTCCCGTTGGATTGGCTCCATTGCTAACGCCCAACTCCCCAAAGAATCCGGTTGCGACGTACCCTCGCGCACACCGAGCGATCGGAATGTTGGGTGAAGTGGCCACCCACTTCAGTCCGGTATCCTCCCAAGTCATCTTCTGATTCCACCCCTTCATGGGAATCACTGACAACCTACACGGGCGCCTCAAATGAACTTCGTTAATCCATTTCGCAAGCTCCCCTACCGTAAGCCCATACACATAAGGAATGTCGTACTGCCCAATAAAGGAGGTTATGACTCCTTCTCCCTGTGGACGCGGACCCTCCACGCGAAAGTTTCCTAGTGGATTAGGACGATCCAGCACCATCACTTCGACTCCCTTCTCCTGTGCCGCCTCCATCACCAACCCCAACGTGCTGATATACGTATACGACCTACA